>DATHZW010000257.1:0-3497 GCA_035458405.1 Steroidobacteraceae bacterium
TTGCCGAGATCATTCGCTGGGACGCGGCCGAAGCCGCGGTGCTCGCAAGGCGCGAGACGCGGCTCGGCGCCATCCTGCTCGACGAGGCGCGGCTGGATGGCGCGGATCCCGACCGGCTGCTGGCAGCCATGCTCGAGGGCATTCGCTCGATCGGCCTGCAGGCGCTGCCCTGGTCGCGCGCCGCCAGGGCGTTGCGGGAGCGCGCCGAGTTCGTCCGTCACCACCTGCATCGCGAGGATCCGGACTGGCCAGCGCTCGATGACACGAGCCTCGAGAGCACGCTCGGGTCGTGGCTCGGCCCCTGGCTGGGCAGCATGACGCGCCGTTCCCACCTCGAGCGACTCGACCTGCACGCCGCGCTGGCCGCGGCGCTTGGCTACCGCCGCCAGCAGGAAATCGACAGGCTGGCGCCGACCCACCTGGACGTGCCGAGCGGGTCGCGTGTGCCGATCGACTATTCCGACCCGGAAGCGCCGTCGATATCCGTGAGACTGCAGGAAGTGTTCGGGCTGCTGGAAACACCCCGGGTCGCGGGCGGCCGGGTTGCCCTGACCCTGCAGCTGCTGTCGCCGGCGCAGCGACCGGTTCAGGTAACGCGCGACCTCGCGAGCTTCTGGGCGCGCGGCTACGCCGAGGTCCGCAAGGAGCTGAAGGGCCGATACCCGAAGCATTACTGGCCGGACGACCCGCTGACCGCGACACCGACGAGGAAGGTGAGGCCACGGTAGTCGCGGGAGGTGCCAGGCGCGTGCCAGGCACCTCCCGCTGGAAGTTCGCCGCAGCGGGAGCGACGGCGGCCGGCGTGGCGGCAAGGACAGCCAGCTGCGCCGGGCGGCGGCGGGCCTCCTCAGCGCAGGCTGCGCCAGGAGCCCGCGTTCAGCACCTTGCCGAATCCCAGGCCCTTGAGCTTGTGCCGGGCCAGCGCGCTGCGGGTGCCCGAGGCGCAGAACACGACCACCCACTTCTGCGAATCCAGCTCCTTCGCCCGGAGCCCGATCTCATCCAGCGGGATGTTCACGCTGCCCGGGACGTGGCCGCCCGCGAACTCGGCGGCGCTGCGCACGTCCACGAGCTGCGCGCCTTCCTGCATCAGGGCCGGCAGCCTGCGCCGCACGAGCCAGGCGGAGACGAAGCGCCACGCGAAGTAGGCGATTGCGATGCCGAGAATGATGTTGTCCGCACGCATCCTGATTCCTCCAGTCCGGCTCGTTCCTCACGCGGATGGTGGGGACGAGCGTGTCTTACCGGCGAGCGAGTTTCCGCCGTTCCCGGCGACCGACGAGGCACGGCAGCGCGCCGCCCGCCGGACGACGCGGCTATCGCATGTGGCGGTGCACGAAGAACCAGTAGATGACCCCGAGGGCCAGCGCGCCGCCGCCGACCCAGAGGGTAAGCGCGTGCAGGTCGCCGCGCATCAGCGCCGCGTCCTGTCCCGCCTGGATGCCGACCCAGGCCAGGACGCAGCACCAGATGAAGGATCCGGCCAGGGTCGCCAGCGAATACCAGCGGAAATCGAGCCGCACGATGCCGGCCGGAATGCCGATGAGGTGCCGGATGACCGGCAGCAGCCGCGAGATGAACACGCCAACGGTGCCGAACCGCGCCGACCAGGCCTCCGCCGCCTCGATCTTCGCCGGCGTGATCAGCACCCAGCGCCCGTAGCGCATCAGCAGCGGGCGGCCCAGCAGGCGGGAGGCCCAGTACATGACGCTCGCCCCCACCCAGGACCCGATCGTGCCGGCCAGGATCACGCCGGGCACGGTCATGCCGCCGCGCGTGTAAGCCAGGTGGGCGGCCGGCGGGATCACGACCTCGGAGGGGAGCGGGACGATCGAGCTCTCCATCGCCATCAGCAGGCCGACGAGCCAGTAGCCGCCGTGCTCGATGGCGTCGGCGTACCAGGTGAGGAAGTCGTGAAGCATGGGGCCAGATGATAGCGGATAGCGGATAGCGGATAGCGGATAGCGGATGGCGGCAGGGGCGGGAGGCCGGTGCCCGGAGCGAGCGAGTCAGGCTTGCGGAGCGAAGCGGAGCCGAGCGAGCGCAGCGGCACCGGCCGACCGCGTCGCGCTGGGCAGCCCTCCCTACTCCCGTGGTCCCCCGCTCGCTCGGAAAGCCAAAACTCGCTCGCCGGGGGACCACGGTCGTCCTCGGGCTGCCGCAGGCGTCCCGGCATGCCGAGCACACTGGTCGCCGGCCGCGGTCTGCAGTCTGCGATCGGCCGGTTCTCCCGCCATCACCAATGGTTATCGCTTTCCGGTTGCGGTGCCGCCCGCCGAGCCGCTACTTTCGATTCTCCGCCCACCCACGAGCAGGACACGCCATGCGCCCCGAGACCCTCGCCGTCCATGCCGGCTACAGCCCCGACCCGACCACCAAGGCGGTCGCGGTGCCGATCTACCAGACGACGTCCTACGCCTTCGACGACACGCAGCATGCCGCGGACCTGTTCGACCTCAAGGTCGAGGGCAACATCTACACGCGCATCATGAACCCCACCAATGCCGTGCTCGAGGCGCGCGTGGCCGCGCTGGAAGGCGGCATCGGCGGGCTGGCGCTGGCGTCGGGCCAGGCGGCGATCACGTACTCGCTGCTGACCATCATGGAGTCGGGCCAGAACCTGGTCTCGAGCGCCACCCTCTACGGCGGCACCTACAACCTGTTCGCCCATACGCTGCCGCAGTACGGCATCAGCACGCGCTTCGCGGACCACCGGGACCCGGCCTCCTTCGAGCAGCTGATCGACGCGAACACGCGGGCGATCTACTGCGAGTCGGTCGGCAATCCACTGGGCAACATCACCGATATCGCGGCGCTGGCCGATATCGCCCACCGGCACGGCATCCCGCTGATCGTCGACAACACGGTCTCCACGCCCTACCTGTGCCGGCCGTTCGACCACGGCGCCGACATCGTCGTGCACTCGCTCACCAAGTATCTCGGCGGGCACGGCAACAGTATCGGCGGCCTGCTCGTCGACTCCGGCAACTTCCCCTGGGCCAGGCACGCCGACAAGTTCCCGCGGCTGAACACGCCGGACGTGTCCTATCACGGCGTGGTCTTCGCCGAGGCGCTGGGAGCGGCCGCCTACATCGGCCGGGCGCGCGTGGTGCCGCTCAGGAACATGGGCGCGGCCCTCTCGCCGTTCAACGCCTTCCTGATCCTGCAGGGCATCGAGACGCTGGCGGTGCGCATGGACCGCATCTGCACCAACGCACTCAAGGTCGCCGGCCACCTCCGGTCGCACCCGAAGGTCCGGTGGGTCAACTACGCCGGCCTGCCCGACTCGCCGTCGAAGCCGCTCGTGGACCGCTACATGGGCGGACGCGCCTCGGGCATCCTGACCTTCGGCGTGGACGGCGGCCGCGATGCCGGCGCGCGGGTCCAGGACGCCTTCAAGCTGTTCACCCGGCTCGTGAACATCGGCGACGCCAAGTCGCTCGCCTGTCATCCGGCCAGCACGACGCATCGGCAGCTGTCGCCCGAGGAACTCGGGA
>DATHZW010000258.1:0-18379 GCA_035458405.1 Steroidobacteraceae bacterium
GGGGAGCCCGCCATCCGCCTGTCCGAGGCCGGGCCCGGCAACCGGATCCACGTGGACGACCTGGTGCGGGTCTGCGTCGCGGCAGCGGCCTCGCCGGTCGCGGCGAACCGCGTCTTCAACGTGGGTGACGGCAACCACGCCAGCAGCAGCGCGTACTTCAACGCCGTGGCGCGCCTCGCCGGGCTGCCGACGCCGCCGGCCGTGTCGCGCGAGGAGGCCCGCCGCAGCCTGTCGCCCGCGACCTGGTCCTTCCTGGCCGATTCGCGGCGCGTGGACACGACCCGCATGCGCGAGGAACTCGGCGTGAAGATCCGCTACGCGGAGCTTGAGGACGGCATTCGCGCCAGCCTGTAGCGCAAGAGGTGCCTGGCCCGTGCCTGGCACCTGCGCAATCACTCGTGGGCGATCTGCTTGTCGGTGAAGAGGTAGTCCTTGAGTTCCCTGGAGAAGGTCGGGTCCTGGCGGCGGATCCACTCGAGCACCATGGCCGCGTGTTCCTTTTCCTCGTCCCGGTTGTGCGCAAGGATCGCCCTGAGTTCCGGGTCCTTGCAGGCGTCGACGCGCTGGTTGTACCAGTCGACGGCCTCCAGTTCCTCCATCAACGACACGATGGCGCGGTGCATGTCGCGGGTCGCCGCGCTGAGCTCATCGATCGGTTCGTGGTAGCCCTCGTTGGCCATGATCGTCTCCTTCCTTGATGCCTGGGCACAGTCTACTGACTTCGCGCCGCGCCCGGCCGGGCCGCCGCTTCACGCGGTGCCGGACGCGAAATCAGCAGACTGTCCCCGATTCACGGGAGCCCCAGCGTGGGCCAGAGCTCGTCCACGCGCCGCCGCACGTCCTCGCTCATGACGATCGGCCGGCCCCACTGGCGCTGGGTCTCGCCGGGCCACTTGTTGGTCGCGTCGAAGCCGAGCTTGCCGCCGAGTCCCGCCACCGGCGAGGCGAAATCCAGGTAGTCGATCGGCGTGTTCTCGAGGATGACGGTGTCGCGCGCCGGATCCATGCGCGTCGTGACCGCCCAGATCACGTCCTTCCAGTCGCGGGCATCGATGTCGTCGTCCGTGACGATGACGAACTTGGTGTACATGAACTGCCTGAGGAAGGACCAGACGCCCATCATCACGCGCTTGGCGTGGCCGGGATACTGCTTGCGCATGGTCACGACGGCGATCCGGTAGGAGCAGCCTTCCGGCGGCAGGTAGAAGTCCGTGATCTCCGGGAACTGCTTCTGCAGCAGCGGCACGAAGACCTCGTTGAGGGCCACGCCGAGCACGGACGGCTCGTCGGGTGGCCGGCCGGTGTAGGTGCTGTGGTAGATCGGCCGCTCGCGATGCGTCATCCGCTCGACGGTGAAGACCGGGAAAGGCTCGATTTCGTTGTAGTAGCCGGTGTGGTCGCCAAACGGGCCCTCCGGCGCCGTTTCCCCGGGGCGGATGTGGCCCTCGAGCACGATCTCCGCCGTGGCCGGCACCTGCAGGTCGCCGGTCGCGCAGCGCGCCAGCTCGGTGCGGCTGCCGCGCAGCAGCCCGGCAAAGCCGTATTCCGGCAGGGTGTCGGGCACGGGCGTGACGGCGGCGAGGATGGTGGCCGGATCCGCGCCCAGCGCGACGGCGACCGGGAAAGGTTCGCCGGGATGCTCCGCCTGCCAGTCGCGATAGTCGAGCGCCCCGCCCCGGTGCGACAGCCAGCGCATGATGGTCCGGTTGGGCCCGATCACCTGCTGGCGGTAGATGCCCATGTTCTGCCGCCGCTTGAGCGGGCCGCGCGTGATGACCAGCCCCCAGGTGATCAGCGGGCCGGCATCCTCCGGCCAGCAGGTCTGCACCGGCAGCCGGCCGAGGTCCACCTCGCCGGCTTCGAGGACGACCTCCTGGCAGGGCGCGTGCCTCACTTCCTTCGGCGCCATGTCGAGCACCCTGCGGAATATCGGCAGCTTGTCCCAGGCATCCTTGAGGCCCTGCGGCGCCTCCGGCTCCTTGAGGGCCGCCAGCAGGCGACCGACGTCCCGGAGCTCGTCGACGCTGTCGCGCCCCAGCGCCATGGCAACCCGCTCCGGCGTGCCGAACAGGTTGCCCAGCACGGGGATGTCATGACCCGCGGGCCGCTCGAACAGCAGCGCCGGACCGCCCGCGCGCAGCGTCCGGTCGCAGATCTCGGTCATCTCCAGCTTCGGGCTGACTTCGGCGCCGATGCGCCGGAGCAGTCCCCTGCCCTCGAGCTGGCTGAGGAAGTCGCGGAGGTCCCGGTACTGCATGGCGGTCGCGTCCGTCTGGGCTGGCGTCAGGTGCTCGCAGTCTGTCCCGCGCGGCGGCTGCGCTCAAGCGGGACTCCCGATGCTAGTCTGGGCGCATGACGTTCACCAACCCGACCCGGGAAGAAATCGAGGCCCTGCTCGGCCGGGTGCGCGGCATCGCCGTCGTCGGCCTCTCCGACAACCCGTTCCGGACCAGCAACGGCGTCGCAGCCGCCATGCAGCGCTTCGGCTACCGCATCATCCCGGTCAACCCGCTGGTCGGCTCGGCGCTCGGCGAGCAGGCCTTCGACTCGCTGACCAGCGCCGTTGCCGCGCTCGGGCCGGGGCAGGCGCCGGATCTCGTCAACGTCTTTCGCCGCTCCGGGCACGTGTCCGGGATCGTGGACGAGTGCATCGCGCTCGGCCTGGCCGCGCTCTGGCTGCAGGAAGGCGTCGTCGACGACGCCGCCGCGACCCGCGCCCGCGAGGCGGGCCTGTTCGTCGTGATGGACCGCTGCATCATGAAGGATCGCGCGAGGATCTAGCCGCCAAAGGAAAGGGCCCGCTTTCGCGGGCCCTCTCTCGGTACTGGAACGAACCGCTTACCAGCGGCCGCCACCACCACCGCCGCCACCGCCGCCGCCGCCGCGGTAGCCACCGCCACCGCCGCCACCGCCACGGAAGCCACCACCACCGCCGCCCGGACGGCCACCGCCGCCGGTACGCGGACGATCCTGCGCCTCATTCACGCGCAGCTGACGGCCGCCCATGGTGAAGCCATTCAGGGCCTCGATGGCCTTGGCAGCTTCAGCCTGCGGCATCTCGACGAAGCCGAAACCGCGCGGACGACCGGTTTCGCGATCGGTCGGCAGGGCCACGGTTTCCACCGTGCCGTGCTGGGCAAACAAATCACGAATTTCCGATTCCGTCGCAGAGAACGGCAGGTTACCAACGTAGATCTTCATAATCCTCGAATCTCACTCACAAGCAAACGGACCGAGAGGCGACCTGTCAGGGTCGCGTCGATCACGAACTACACGGCAGGCACGTGGTCGGGGTCGTCGAACAAGCTTGGGGCCAGTAGATCGATCCGGGGACAACGGGTCCTGTCACCTGATCGCGGTCAATTCGACGGTGCAAGGAGGCGGGTTACGCCTGGAAATGCAGGGCGGACGGGCAGCGATCCGCAGGGAGCTTAACACAAGGTCTGGAAAAACAAGCAGAAAACCCCGACCCGGGCTGGTTCCCCACCTCCCGGGGCCGGATTTTCAGTCGAGCCGCTTGTGGAACCTCAGCACCGAGGCCGTCAGCATCACGACGAAGAACAGCCCCAGCTTGCCCAGTTGGACGGGCATGTCCCAGAGGTGGGCCCCGCGGAGGACGATGCCCCGGATGATCTCCACGAAATGGGTCAGGGGCAGCAGCTGGGCGATCCACTGGGCCACCCTGGGCATGCCGTCGAAGGGAAAGACGAAGCCGGACATCAGGATGGACGGCAGCATGGTCATGAAGGCCACCTGGAAGGCCTGGAACTGGGTCCGGGTGATCGTCGAGATGAACAGGCCCAGGGACAGGGTGGCCGCAATGAACAGCGCCGCGCCGGCATAGAGCTCGGCCAGGCTGCCGACGATGGGCACCCGGAACAGGGTGTGGCCGAGCAGCAGGATCAGCGTGGTCTGGACCAGCCCGATGAGGATGTACGGCAGGAGCTTGCCGGTCATCAGCTGGCCCCTGGACACCGGCGTGGTGATCAGCAGCTCGAGGTTGCCCCGCTCACGCTCCCTGACGATCGCCCCGGCCGTGAAGATGACCATGGTGATGTTGAGGATGGTGCCGACCAGGGCCGGCACCACCTGCACCGCGGTGCGCTTCTCCGCGTTGTACGCGACGCGGACGGCGACGCTGGAGGCCGCCTGCGGGGGCGTTCCCGGGCGCCGCAGCATCGGCATCGCCGCCAGCCCCTGGGCCACGTTCTCCAGCGACGGCTGGCTGCCGTCGACGACGATCTGCACGGCCGCGGCACCGTCCGCCAGCCGGCGCTCGAGATCGGGCAGGATCACCACGCCGATATTGGCGTCGCCGCGCTCCATGATCCTGTCGAACTCGGCCCCGCTGTCGGCCTGCCAGGCGATGTGCATGACCTGCGTGGCAGCCAGGTCGCCGACCAGCTGGCGCGACAGCGAGGTGCGCGCCTGGTCCAGTACCACGGCGTCCAGGTCCCGCACGTCGAAGTTGATGGCATAGCCGAACAGCATGATCTGCATGGCCGGGATGCCGATGATCAGCCCGAAGGTCACCCTGTCGCGCCGCAGCTGCCGCGTCTCCTTGGAAGCGATCGCCGCCATTCGCCTGAGCCAGCTCATGCCGCGCGCGCGTCCCTGCCGCCAGCGGCGTCGCGAGGCGCGGTCGCAGCGACGAAGACGTCCTCCAGGGTCGCCCCGACGCGCTCGATGACCGCGGTCTCGCAGCGGCCGGCCAGCACCCGCTCGACGTGCCGCTCCGGCTCGGCCAGCGAGCGCTTCATCAGCACGTGCAGGCGGCTGCCGAGCTGGGCGATGGAGAGCACGGCCGGCTCGACCGCCAGCGCCTTCCTGGCCGCGGGCAGGTCCATGCACTCGACCTCGACGACCGACGCGTCGATCTCGCGCGCCAGCTGTTTCGGCGAGCCTTCCACCACGACGCGGCCGCGGTCGAGGATGGCGAGGCGGTGGCAGCGCTCGGCCTCGTCCATGTAGTGGGTGGACACCAGGACGGTCGAGCCCCGCGCCACCAGTTCGAAGAGCTTCTCCCAGAAGTCGCGGCGACTCTGCGGATCCACTGCGCTGGTCGGCTCGTCGAGCAGCAGCAGTTGCGGCTCGTGCAGCGTGGCGGCCGCCAGCGCGAGGCGCTGTCGCTGGCCGCCGCTCAGCGTGCCGGCGAGGCGGCCGGCGAATTCACCCAGGTCGTATTCCCGGGTCCTGGCCGCAACGCGCGCGCGCCGCCCGGCGCCGGTCAGGCCGTACACGCTGCACATGAAGTCCAGGTTCTCGCGCACGCTCAGGTCGTCCCACAGGGAAAACTTCTGGGTCATGTATCCCAGCTTCAGGCGCACCGTCTCGGCCTCGGCCAGGGCGTCGTGCCCGAGCACCGTGACGCGGCCGGCGGACGGCTTCAGCAGGCCGCACATCATCCGGATCGTCGTGGACTTGCCCGAGCCATTGGGACCCAGAAAGCCGTAGATCTGCTGCGCCGGCACGTCCAGGTCGACGTCGTCGACGGCCACGACGGAGCCGAAGCGCCGCGTCAGGCCCCGCGCGGTGATCGCGTTGCTCACCGCGCACCGTCCCGCGGCAGCAGTTCCACCTGTACCGGCATGCCGGTCGGCAGGGTCGCCGCTTCCTCGTCCGTCAGCACGATTTCGGCCAGGAAGGACAGGCGGCTGCGGTCCTTCTCGTTCAGCGCGTAGTAAGGCGTGAACGCCGCGTCCGTGCTCACGTAGCGGACCACGGCCTGCCACGGGCGGTCGCTGCCGTCGAGGTGCACCCGCGCGGCGGTCCCCGGGCCGACGCCGGCCCGGACGGGCTCGGGAATGAAGACGCGCGCGTAGGGCATGCCGTCCGCGAGCATGACGACCACCGGCGCGCCGCGGGGGGGACGCTCCCCGAGCTTGTAGGGCAGGGCGTCGATCACGCCGTCCCGGGGCGCCACGACCTCGAGCCGGCCCCGGATGATCTCCTGGGCAGCCAGCCGGGCCTCGGCCTGCCCAAGGACCGCCTGGGCCTGGTCCAGGACCTCGCTGCGCGTCCCGCGCTCGAGTTCGAGCAGTTGCTCGCGCGCCGAGTCGCGCTCGCTGGCGGCCCCGTCCCGGGCCGCCCGCTGGCTGTCGAGCTGGCTCTGCGGCAACAGCGACCG
This sequence comes from Steroidobacteraceae bacterium, assembly GCA_035458405.1. Taxonomy (GTDB): domain Bacteria; phylum Pseudomonadota; class Gammaproteobacteria; order Steroidobacterales; family Steroidobacteraceae; genus SG8-30. The sequence goes on from DATHZW010000258.1 coordinate 6,128, forward strand.
CCCGACCAGCTGCTCGATGCGATCGAATTCCCTGGCCGCGGCGTCGAGGCGCGCCGTCGCACCGGCCAGCCTGGCGCGGGCCGCGAGAATCGCCTCGCGACGCGGTCCGCTGACCAGTTCCGCCAGGGCGCTTCGCGCCTGCTCGACGCCCGCCCTGGCCTGCGCGAGCTGGGCGTCGGTCGACGCCGGATCGAGCCGGAGCAGGCGCTGGCCGGCCGAGACCCGGTCGCCTTCGCGCACCGCCACTTCGACGATGGGCTCCGGGCTCTCCGCGATGAGTTCCAGGCGGTCCCGCTCGAGCGTGCCGAGCAGCCGCTCGCCGGCGTCGCCGGAGCAGCCGCAGAACGCCAGCACCATGGGAAACAGGGCGCGATTCCAGTTCACGAGTTGGCCTCCACGGCTATCCCCGCGGCGAACAGCCGCACGGTGTGCCTGATCAACGCCTCGACGGTCTTCTCGTCGGGCTCCAGTTTCAATGCCTGCTGCAGCACCGGCATGGCCAGGAAGGGCCACAGCCCGAGGCTCAGCATGGAAATCACGGTCAGTCGCGGATCGAGATCGCCACGCATGCGGCCCAGCTGGACCCCGCGGCGCGCCAGTTCCGCCGCCTTGGGCGCGACGCGGCCCGCGAAGTCATGGACGAAGCGGTCGCGGAAGTGCCCGTCGGGCGCGAGCACGTCGCGCAGGATCAACGCTGGCAGCCAGGGGTGGGCGGCGACGGTGCGCATGTAGTCGCCGAGAAAGCCGGCCAGGTCGGGGGAGTCGGCAGCCGGCGCGGCGACCATGGCCTCGACCCTGGCCGCCAGCGGGCCGATCACCTCCTGCAGCATGGCCGCATAGAGGCCCGGCTTGCCATCGAAGTAGTACTTGACCATCGCCGGATTGACGCCCGCCGCGCCCGCAAGCTGGCGCACGGACACGCCCGCGTAGCCGCGCTGCAGGAAGAGCGTGCGGGCGGCCTCGAGAAGCGCGCCGCGAACGTCGCGGTCCGGGCCTGCGGGCGGGCGCCCGCGGCGGCGCGGCGCGGCGGGCTTGCGCGCAGCGGCGGTCATGGGCGGGACGGGGAGTAATTAAACACGCGACTAATTTACGCCTGGACGGCCGGAACGGCAACCAGGGGACTGGTCGCTGCACCAGTGGCGGAAAAAAAAGCAGGGCCCTGAGGTCAGGCACTGGCGGAGGGGGGGGTTCGCACTCTTCAAGCCGGCTTGTAGGCCGACGTGGGAGACGACGCCAGTGCCTGACATCAGGGCCCCGCGGCGGGACCTGGCCGGGCCTATCTACCTTTCGAACAGGAGTCGAAGCCGAACAACGTGTACAGCGGACAGAAACCGGACAGTCCGGTCCCCAGCATCACGAGGCCGACCAGACTCCAGGAACGCGCGGGTCCTTCGAGGAAGAAGAAGAGGCTCAACAACACCAGGCCGCCGACGATTCGCAGCGCGCGATCCACCGTGCCGACATTGGTTTTCATGAGCGACCTCCCCCGGCCCCGAAAACGGAGTACGCCTCGACGAGCATGCTATCCCGCCGTCGCCCCCTTCTGTGTGACCAAGGTTACCTACGCGTGTAGTGGATTTCCGAGGTCACGGGGCCGCCACGCCGGTGACGCGACGGAGCCCTGCGGGGTCGAGAACCATGATCTGTTCGCGACCCGTCTGGACCAGGCCGCGTTCCGCGAAGCTGCGAACGATCCTGCTGACGATCTCGCGCACGCTGCCGAGCTCATCCGCGAGCTGCTGGTGGGTCGCGCGGACCGTCGGGCCGCGCTCGAGGAGCAAGGTCGCGAGACGCTGGTCGAGACGCCGGAATGCCACCGCCTCGACGGTCTGCATGAGGTCGCTGATCCGCTCGGCGAACAGGCGGAAGACGTAACGCCGGAAAGCCTCGCTCGAGCGCAGCAGGCGCTCGAAAGTCGGCCGCGGCAGGGTGAACAGGCTGGTCTCGCTGAGGGCGACGCCGCGGGCGTCGTAGTCGATGGATCCGAGCAGGCAGGTGCTCGTGAGGATGCAGCTCTCGCCCGCCTCGACCCGGTAGAGCTGGATCTCACGGCCGCTCTCGGACAGCTTGCTGACGCCGATCGCGCCGTCGAGCACGAACGGGAAGCCCTGGCAGGGCTGGGCTTCGTCGAACATGACGGTCCCGGCGGGCACGCTGCGCAGCGAGCCCTCGGCCAGCAGGCGCCCGAATTCCTCGCCCGTCAGCTCGCGGAGCGCCGGATAGAGCTCGAGCAGCCGCTCTGCGGTCGCCGCGTTCCCGTTGCCCAGGATTCCTCCCATCCGACAGCTCCCGGATCTATCGCCCGGCCCGGTCAGGCCAGCACGATCAGCAGGTCCTTGGCGTCGACCTGTTGCCCTGCCTTCACCACGACCTCGGCCACCTCGCCGTCGCGGTCGGCGCGAACGGCCGCCTCCATCTTCATCGCCTCGAGCGTCACCAGCACGTCGCCGCGCTCCACCTTTTCGCCGACCGCCACGGGAACCGTCGCCACGGTACCCGGCATCGGCGCACCGACGTGGCTGGCGTCGCCCGGGTCCGCCTTGCGCGCGGCCTTGTGGACCACGCCCTGGCTCCGGTCCGCGACCCGCACGGATCGCGGCTGGCCGTTGAGCTCGAAGAACACGGTGCGCGTGCCGTCGTCGTGCACGTCGCTGACGGTCACGAAGCGGACGATCAGCGTCTTGCCGCGCTCGATGTCGACGCTGATCTCCTCACCGGCCTCCATGCCGTAGAAGAACGTCGCCGTGGGAAGCACGCTGACGTTGCCGTAGGTGTTGCGGTCGGCGACGTAGTCGAGGAAGACCCTGGGATACATCAGCGCCGAGGCGAATTCCTCGTCGCTGACCGCGCGCCCGCAGTCCTTCTCGGTCGCCTTTCGCAGGTCGGCGAGGTCCGCCGCCGGCAGCGCCTCGCCGGGGCGCACGGTCAGCGGCGCCCTGCCCTTGAGGACCTTCTCCTGCAACGCCCGGGGGAACCCGCCGTAGGGCTGGCCGATGTCGCCGTGGAAGAACTGGACCACCGACTCGGGGAACGCGATTTCCACCTCGGGATCCTCGACCCTGGCGCGCGTCAGCCCGCTGGTCACCATCATCAGCGCCATGTCGCCGACCACCTTCGAGGAGGGCGTGACCTTGACCAGGTCGCCGAACATGTCGTTCACCTCGGCGTAGGCCCCGGCGACCTCCGGCCAGCGGTGGGCGTCGATGCCCAGCGAACGCGCCTGCTGCCGCAGGTTGGTGTACTGCCCCCCCGGCATGCCGTGGACGTAGACCTCGGAGGCGCCGGAACGCTGGTCGCTCTCGAAGGCGCCGTAGAGCCTGCGGACCTGTTCCCAGTACGAGGAAACCAGGCGGACCCTGGCAGGGTCGAGCGCCGTGGCGCGCGGGCCGTGCCGCAGCGCCTCGACGAGCGACCCGAGGTTCGGCTGCGACGTGCCCCCGCTCATCGAATCCATCGCCGCGTCCACCGCGTCGCATCCGGCCTCCGCCGCCATCAGCACGCTGGCGGCGGCGATGCCGCTGGTGTCGTGGGTGTGGAAGTGGATCGGGATCGACACCTCCTGCTTCAGCGCCCGGACCAGTTCGTAGGCCGCCCGCGGCTGGCACAGGCCGGCCATGTCCTTGATGCCCAGCACGTGCGCGCCGGCGCGCTCCAGCTCCCTGGCCAGCTTCACGTAGTAGGCCAGGTCGTACTTGCTGCAGCCCGGGTCGGCCAGGTTGCCGGTGTAGCAGATCGCGGCCTCGCAGACCTTGCCGCTCTCGATCACGGCATCCATGGCCACGCGCATGTTGTCCGCCCAGTTCAGGGAATCGAAGACGCGGAACACGTCGACCCCGGACAGCGCCGCCTGCGCCACGAAATGGCGCACGACGTTGTCCGGGTAGTTGGTGTAGCCGACCGCATTGGCCGACCGGAGCAGCATCTGCAGCAGCAGGTTGGGCATGGCCTCGCGGAAGGCGGCGAGCCGCTCCCAGGGGCACTCCTTCAGGAACCGCATCGACACGTCGAAGGTCGCCCCGCCCCAGCACTCGACCGAGAACAGGCCCGGCAGCAGGCTGGCGTAGTAGGGCGCGATGCGGGCCATGTCGTGCGTACGGAAGCGCGTGGCCAGCAGCGACTGGTGCGCATCCCGCAGCGTCGTGTCCGTGACCAGCACCTGCTGCTGGGTCAGCATCCAGTCGGCCAGGCCCCTGGGGCCGCGCTCCTCCAGGATCTGGCGGCTGCCCGGCGCCGGCGCCGGCAGGGCGATCCTGGGCAGCCGCGGCTCCGGAAGCCGCCCGGGCCGGTCGCGGCCCCGTACTTCCGGGTTGCCGTTGACGATCACGTCGCCGATGAAGCCGAGCAGCCGTGTCGCCCGGTCCCGCCGGCGCGGCCACTGGAACAGCTCCGGGGTCTGGTCGATGAACTTGGTCGTGTAGCTGCCGTCGGCGAAGGCCGGGTGCGTGACGACCTGGTCGAGGAACCGCAGGTTCGTCGTCAGGCCGCGGACCCTGAATTCCCACAGGGCGCGGTGCATGCGCGCGCTGCACTCCGCCGCCGTCGGCGCCCAGGTCGTGACCTTGACCAGCAGCGAGTCGTAGTACCGCGTGATGAACGCGCCGCTGTAGGCGGTGCCGGCGTCGAGCCGCACGCCGAAGCCGGCCGGGCTGCGATAGGCGCTGATCCGGCCATAGTCGGGAATGAACCCGTTTTCGGGATCCTCGGTCGTCACGCGGCACTGCATCGCGTGGCCGCTGCTGCGGATCTCCTGCTGGGCCGGCACGCCGCTGTCCGGGTCGCCGATGCGCGCGCCCTGCGCAATGCGGATCTGCGCCTTCACCAGGTCCACGCCGGTCACCGCCTCGGTGACCGTATGCTCGACCTGGATCCGCGGATTCACCTCGATGAAGTAGATCTGTCCGGTGTCCGCGTCCTGCAGGAACTCGACGGTGCCCGCGTTGACGTAGTCGGCGGCGCGGCCGATGTCGATGGCCATCGACACCAGCGCGCCGCGCTGCGCCGCGTCCAGGAAGACCGCCGGCGCCCGTTCGACGACCTTCTGGTTGCGGCGCTGCACGGTGCAGTCCCGCTCCCACAGGTGAACCAGCCCGCCGTGGCTGTCGCCGAGGATCTGCACCTCGATGTGCCGCGCACGACGAATCAGCTTCTCCAGGTAGACCTCGTCGTTGCCGAACGCGGCCTGCGCCTCGCGCCGCGCGGCGGCCACCAGGCCGGCCAGCTGCGCCTCGCCGTCGACGACGCGCATGCCACGCCCGCCGCCTCCCCAGCTCGCCTTGAGCATCACCGGGTAGCCCACTTCGGCGGCCAGGCGCGCGCATTCGGCATCGTCGCGCGGCAGCGGCGGACTTGCCGGCATGACCGGCACGCCGGCGGCCTCGGCCAGCTGCCTGGCCAGCACCTTGTTGCCCAGCCGGCGCATGGTGTCGGGCGACGGACCGATGAAGACCACGCCGGCGGCCGCGCAGGCCTCGGCGAAGGCCGGGTTCTCCGAGAGGAATCCGTAGCCGGGGTGAATCGCGTCGGCGTGCACCTCGCGCGCGACGCGAATGATGTCCTCGATATCGAGGTAGGCCTCGATCGGGCCCTTGCCCTCGCCGACCAGGTAGGCCTCGTCCGCCTTGGTACGGTGCAGCGAGAAGCGGTCCTCCTGCGAGTAGATGGCGACGGTCCGCATGCGCAGTTCGGTCGCCGCACGCATGACGCGGATGGCGATTTCGCCGCGATTGGCGACCAGGAGCGTTCGGATTGGACGAATCATGTTGACCCGGATGCGTGTGGACACCCGATAATAACGGAATGACCGGCAGCTTCCCCAGTGACCGTGAACCCGGCGGCGCGGACCCCGGCAGCAGCAGGATGCCCGGCCTGCGTGCGCTGTGGGCCTGTCTTGCGGCAGCCGTCGCATTCATGCCGGTGACCAACGTCGCGCGAGGAGAGGCGCCGATGATCTCGATTGCAATTCACGGCGGCGCCGGCGTCATCACGCGCAGCTCCATGTCGGACGAGGATGAGCGGTCGTATCGTGCCGACCTCGGCCGCGCGCTCGATGCCGGCTACGCGGTGCTCGAATCCGGCGGCACGTCACTCGATGCGGTGACGGCGGCAGTGCGGATCCTGGAGGATTCGCCGTTGTTCAATGCCGGCAAGGGCGCCGTGTTCAATCACGAGGGCATCAACGAGCTCGACGCGTCGATCATGGACGGCCGGACCCTGCAGGCCGGCGCGGTGGCCGGCGTGAGGCACGTCAGGAATCCCATCGACCTGGCCCGGCTGGTGATGGACCGCTCGCCGCACGTCCTGCTGTCCGGCGCCGGCGCGGAGGAATTCGCCCTGGAGCAGGGCGTCGCACTGGTGCCGCGCGACTATTTCCACACGGACCGTCGCTGGAAGCAGCTGGAGAAGGCCCGGGCCGGCGAGCGCCAGAGCGCCGCGGAGATCGGCTACTTCGGCACGGTCGGCGCGGTCGCGCTGGACCGTGCCGGCAACCTGGCGGCGGCCACGTCGACCGGCGGCACGACCAACAAGCGCTGGGGGCGCGTGGGCGACTCGCCGCTCATCGGTGCGGGCAACTACGCCGACAACGCCTCCTGCGCCGTCTCGGCGACCGGCAGCGGCGAGTATTTCATCCGCACGGTGCTCGGCCACGAGATCAGTTCGCTGATGAAGTACCGCGGGCTCTCGGCCGGGGAGGCCGCCCGCGAAGCCGTGCACGGCACGCTCAAGCGCATCGGCGGCGAGGGCGGCGTGATCGTCGTCGATCGCGAGGGCAACATCGCGCTCGAATTCAATTCCGAGGGCATGTTCCGGGGCGCGCGCGACTCGAAGGGCCGGCGCGACATCCTGATCTACTAGCAGCGGTGCCTGGCACCTCTTGCGTCAGCCGTACTGGATCGCTTCCAGCACCAGCCCGTGCAGCGGCCCGTTGGTCGCCAGCACCGTCGTCGTGTCGAAGCCGACCGAACGGCCCGACAGGTCGGTGAACCGGCCGCCCGCTTCCTCGACGACCACGACGAGCGCGGCAATGTCGAGGATGTTGACGTCCGACTCGATGACCGCGTCGATCTTGCCGCCCGCCAGCAGGTGATAGTGCAGGAAGTCGCCGTAACCGCGGATCCGGTTGACGGAACCGACGAGCGCCCCGTAGCGACTCCAGGCGGGGCTACGGGCCAGCGACCTGAGGTTGCCCGATGAAAGCGTCGCTCCGGCGATGGAGGCGACATCGCTGACCGCGAGGCGCTCGCCGCCCAGCCAGGCCCCCTTGCCCCGCTCGGCCCAGACGAGTTCCCCGTAGACCGGGGCGCTGGATACGCCGAGCACCAGCTCGCCTTCGCACAGCAGGGCGATCTGTGTCGAGAACATCGGGTATTCGCGCACGAACGACTTGGTGCCGTCGATCGGATCGACGAGCCACACGTAGTCCGCGCCCATGCCCCGCGAGCCGGTCTCCTCGCCGAAGAACCCATGATCGGGAAAGCGGGCCTCGAGCAGGCGCCTGATGGCCCGCTCCGCCTCGACGTCCGCCTCGGTCACGGGGGACTTGTCGGCCTTGACCGTGATCTCGATGTTGCGGCGATAGAGCCGCCGGATGACTTCGCTGGCAGCCTCGGCGGCTTCCAGCGCCGCGGTCAGGTAGGGCGACTTGCTCATGCCGGCTCGCTTTCCGTTCGGGATGCGGCCAGCGTGATGCCGCCGGGCCGCCACGTCAATCTTCCGCTTGACCCCGGACGACCGTCTTCCTACAGTCCCGGTCACGACAGGTGACCCGGGGAACGTCCCGGGTGAAACGGGAAGCCGGTGAGCAGATTTCTGCAAGGCCGGCGCTGCCCCCGCAACGGTAATCGGTTGATGCCGCATCACGCAGGCCCTGCCTGCAAGCCACTGACGGCCCATGGCCGCCGGGAAGGCGATGCGAAAGGCCCCTCGGGGGCCACCGAGAGCCCGGAGACCGGCCTGTCGCCGGTGCCGAGTCCGCGGTGGGCGGTGGGGCGCAGGCCGTCAGGCCGTGCGACTCCCCAGCCATCGCGACCCGGTTCGTTGCCCCAACCCTGCGGGAGCGCCAGGGAGGATGCCCGTGTCTCGAATTGCCTGTTTTTCAGCTAGCGCCGTCGCCATCTGCCTGCAGCCCTGCGCCGCGCTGGCGGATCCGATCGAGGCGATCCTCGTCACCGCGACGCGCACCCCGCAGGCGGCCGATGCCGCGCTCGGGTCGGTCGACATCATTTCCGGCGAGGAGCTCGAGCGCTGGCCTGCCGCCGACGTGGCGGACGCCCTGCGCATGCGTACCGGTATCGAGATCGCGCGCACCGGGGGCCCGGGGCAACAGACCTCGCTGTTCCTTCGCGGGACGGAATCGAACCACGTGCTGTTGCTGGTCGACGGCGTGCGCATGAATCCCGGCACCATCGGCAGCCCCGCCGTGCAGAACCTCACGCCCTCGATGATCGACCGCATCGAGATCGTCAAGGGACCTCGCTCGAGCCTGTACGGATCGGACGCCATCGGCGGGGTCGTCAACGTGATCACGCGGCGCGGCGCGACGGCGGGGCGCAGCCTCGAGTTCGGCACGGGTGGCTTCGGCACGCGCACGGCCGGTTTCTCGGCGGGCGCCGGCGACGAACAGCTGGACGGTTCGATCGCCGCCTACTGGCTCGACAGCGCCGGGTTTCCGACGCGCAGCGACGACGACACCGATCGCGGCTACCGCAACCGGTCGCTCAACGGCGCCCTGCGGGCGAGCCTCGGCGGCGTGGCGCTGGGCGCCCGCGCCTGGCGCACCAGCGGCACCTCCGAGTACTCGGACTTCTTCGTCACCCCGGTGGACCAGGACTTCGTCAACTCCGCCTTCGCGGTCGACGCATCGGGCGAGCCGGCCGGCGGCTGGCGCACGCAGGTCACGCTGAGTCACGCGACCGATGAAATCGCCCAGAACCAGTCCGGCGACTTCCTGCGCACGCGCCGCTGGCAGGCCGACTGGCAGAACGACGTGACGCTGGGCGAGCACCACGCGCTCACGGCGGGCGTGCTCCTGCAGCGCGAGGCGGCGGCCTCGGAGTCCTACGGGACCGGATTCGACGAGACCACGGACACCCGGCTGCTGTACCTGCAGGACCAGGCCACGTTCGGCCGGCACCAGCTGCTGCTGGCTGCCGGCCACACCGACCACGACGCCTTCGGCGGTCATTTCACCTGGAACACCGAGTACGGCCTGACGCTCGCCGGCACGACGTCCCTGTGGGTGGCCGCCGGCACCGCCTTCCGCGCGCCCGACGCGACGGATCGCTTCGGCTTCGGCGGCAGCCCCGAGCTGAAGCCCGAGTCCTCGCGCTCCTACGAACTGGGGATCAGGCATCATGCCGGCGGGAAGCACGTCGTTTCGCTGGTGGCGTTCCGTAACCAGATCGACAACCTGATCCAGTACGTCGTCACCGACTACGACAGCTACGAGGGCGAGAACCGCAACGTCGCGCGCGCGCGCATCGACGGCATCGAGGCCAGCTGGCAGTACACGAACGGCCCGTGGCTCGCGCGCGCCGGCGCCACCCTGCAGGACCCGCAGGACCTGACCGAGGGCACACGGTTGCTGCGGCGCGCACGCGAGAACTTCACCCTGGCGCTGTCGCGCGAACTCGGGCCGCATCGCCTGTCCATCGACCTGCTCGCCGCGGGCCAGCGTCTCGACTACGGTTATCCGGAGCCGGTGCGGCTCGACGCCTACGTCCTGGCGAACCTGTCGGCGACGATCGCCCTGCCTCGCGACTGGACGATGACCGCGCGGCTCGAGAACATGTTCGACGAGCAGTACGAGCTGGCGCGCGGCTACAACACCATGGACCGCAGCCTGTTCGTCTCGCTGCGCCACGAATTCCGCTGAGGAGCGACAGCATGGGCAACAGGCTCTCGAAGATCTATACGCGGACCGGCGACGAGGGCACCACGGGACTGGGCGACGGCACGCGCGTGACCAAGGATTGTCCCCGCGTCGAGGCCTACGGCGCGGTCGACGAGTGCAACAGCGCGGTCGGCATGGTGCTCGCCGTGCAGGAAATCCCGGCCGACGTGCGGCGCGTTCTCACCGAGGTCCAGCACGACCTGTTCGACCTCGGCGGCGAGCTGTGCATCCCGGGGCACCGGGCCATCACCGATGCGCACGTCGGGCGGCTCGAGCAGGCGCTGGACGGGTTCAATGCGGGCCTGCCGCCGCTGAAGGAATTCATCCTGCCGGGCGGCGGACCGGCTGCCGCGGCCTGCCACCTGGCGCGCGCGATCGCCAGGCGCGCCGAACGGCGTGCCTGGACCCTTGCGGGCCAGGAAACCGTCGCGCCCGAGCCGCTGCGCTACCTCAACCGGCTGTCGGACCTGCTGTTCGTGATCGCGCGCGTCCTGGCCCGCCACGAGACCGGCCAGGAAGTGCTGTGGAAGCGCCAACGCCCGCCGGACTGATCGCGCCACCCCGGCCCGCGGAGAAGTGCCGGCGAAGCCTCGTGGCCGCTGGCTACGGTGTCAACACGTCCCTCAGCGAGCGGCAACCAGTATCTCGCCGACGTCCTGCTCGGTTTGCGCCATGATCCTGTCGACCTGGCCCAGCGCATCGGCGAACGCAGTCTCGCGACATTCCTGGTTCAACTTGAAGATGTAGTAGTTCTGGCTGCTCTCCTTGCCGCAGACTTTGTTGACCGCGAGCTTGATGCGTCCGCGCAGGGTCTTCATTCCCTCCGGATGATGCAGGTTGAGGTCGGCGACCCGCACTACCTCGTACGGAACGCCGGCCAGCGACTTGCCCTCAACCACCGGCGAGTCGTCATTCATCGCACCGGGCGCCGGCTGGCCTGCCTGTGCGCCCGCTGCTGCGAGCAACACCGCCAGGACTGTGGCCGACGGTACATACAGGCACTTCAAACTGGTCATGGATTCTTCCTCCTTGCCGCGAACATGGCCTTCGCCCGGATGCCCCGCCCCTCTGTTGCGTACACCAGCGTGACGGCCCCATGGCGGCACGTCCGGGACACTTCCCTTGCTGCACCGTCCATGTGACGCAAGAACGGGCGCTTTATAAATCCTCCAGACGGCTCATTTCCCTGACACATTTGCACCGGCTGGCTCAGCGCGGCATCACCGACGGTCTGGCCGTCGGTGGCGCGAACTGGCTCATTTGCATCACACGGATGAGGCAATGACACCGCGAGTCGCGTGAGGGACGATCAGACCAGGCCGAGCTTCCGGCCCCTGGCTATGGCCGCGACGCGGCTGTGTGCGCGTAATTTTCTGAGAACGTGTTGCAGATGATTTCTCGCCGTGGCGACGCTGATGCACAGCTCCGAAGCGATTTCTCTTGTCTCCAGTCCATCGGCGAGAAGGGCCAGGATCTCGACTTCCCTTGGGGTGAGCGCACGGTGTCCCGAATATGCCGGCGTCGGGCCGGCCGGTGCTGCGCCAGGCCGGGCGTCAGCCGCCTCGCGCGCGGGATGACAGAGATGCACCAGCAGTTCGGTACCGCTGCTGTCGCAGACGAGCAGCATGCAGATATCGTATTTGCGCCGCCCCTGCATGGCGGTCTTCATGGTCAGCGTGCTGCCCTTGATCGGCTCGTGGCAAAACGCCATCTCGCGTATTGGACAGCCCTGGCAGCAGTAGCGATTGTCGAAAACATCCTGACCAGCCAGCAGGTCCCAGCATTTTCGGCCCACCGCCTGCGTGGCGGTGTAGCCGAAGGCCGCTTCCGCCGATTTATTCCAGGCGACGATCAGGCCGTCCTGGCTTACGGCATAAGCCGGCTCGCTGGTACTGGACAAGGTCCTTGATGCGATACTGTCGCGAAACGCGCACAGCGCCAGCAGCATCGGGCAAGAGTCGCGGAGCTGAAGCCTGTCGTGGCTGTCATCGAGGCACCTGGCGAGCGCGTCACCCGGGGCCGACCAGGCCGCATCCGCGATGCCGCCCAGGACAATCAGAACCGCGATACCCAGGCCGACGCAGACGATCAGCAGCCGCCCGCGATGCAGACGGCGAAAGGACCGCAAAGCCGCGACAACTGGGCCGACCCCTGGCATTCCCGCGTCCCACGCTGCGGCGGGCGTTGGCTCCGCGCCTCACCCCCCCCGCAGCAGTCACCGGGCTGGGCAGCGCTTCCTACGGTGTGCCGCCCTTGAACTCCTTCCTGAATCACCAACTATCCCCTACGCCATTCGTGATGAAATGCACTACGCAATTTCCGGGGGCCGCGATGCAACATCGTGCGTGCCTCGCAACCGCCGG
>DATHZW010000259.1:0-11050 GCA_035458405.1 Steroidobacteraceae bacterium
GTTCTCCTTCGTGTGCATTTCACCGCGCGGGCTGAGCGCGTGCCCGCCTTTGGCGATCACCTCGGCCGCCAGCGGAATGTCGCTGGTGATGACGAGGTCGCCCGCTTCGAGACGCCGGACGATCTCGTCATCGGCAACATCGAAGCCGCGCGGCACCTGCAGTGTCCGGATGTTCGACGAGGCGGGCGTCGCCAGGGGCTGGTTGGCGACCAGGGTCAGCTCCACGCCCGTCCGCCGGGCAGCCCGGAACAGGATCTCCCTGACGACGCCGGGGCAGGCATCGGCGTCCACCCAGATTTTCATTGCCGGCCTCCCATGGGTCGATTCTAGGGGAAAGCTCGCTGCAAGGCGCTGTCCCGGGCGACATCGTCCGCGGCGATTCGCTATGCTTGGCGCATGACTCGCGCGCTGCTGTTCCTGCTCCTCGCCGGCATCTGCGCGGCGAGCCTCAATGCAAAAGCCCGAGCAATGGACGCCTTCGAACTGACCATCCCCGAACTGCAGGCCGCCATGGCGGCGGGGGAGACGACGTCCGCGGCGCTCGTCAAGCAGTACCTCGAGCGCATCGCGGCGTTCGACCGCGACGGGCCGCGGCTCAGGGCCATGGTCCATATCAACCCTCGGGCGCTGGACGAGGCTGTCGCGCTGGACCGCGAGCGCGCGGACAAGGGGCCCCGCGGCCCGCTGCACGGCATCCCCATTGTCCTGAAGGACAACTACGACACCCACGACATGCCGACGACGGCGAGTTCGGTCGCCATGGCCGGTTTCGTGCCGCCGGACGACGGCTACCAGGTCAGGAAGCTGCGCGAGGCCGGCGCGGTGTTCATCGGCAAGACCAACCTGCACGAGTTCGCGCGCGGCATCGAGACGATCAGCTCGCTCGGCGGCCAGACGCTGAACCCCTACGACCCGCGCCGCAACCCGGGCGGCTCCAGCGGCGGCACGGCGGCCGCGGTGGCGGCGAACTTCGCCGCGGTCGGCATGGGCAGCGACACCTGCGGCTCGATCCGTATTCCCGCGGCCAACACGAACCTCTTTGGCCTGCGCGTGACCCAGGGCCTCTCCAGCCGGGACGGCATCGTCCCGCTGGCGCTCACGCAGGACGTGGGCGGCCCGCTCGCGCGCAGCATGGTCGACCTCGTGACGGTGCTCGACGCGACGGTCGGGACGGACCCGGCAGACCCGCAAACCGCGGAGGCCGACGCGCACCTCCCCGACAGTTTCACCGGGTTCCTGCAGGGTGACGCCCTGCAGGGCGCCCGCCTCGGCGTGCTCAGCGACTACCTGTCGACGGATGCGCCGTACGGCGAGGTCACGGAGGTCATCCAGGCCGCCATCGAGACCATGCGGGCGAGCGGGGCCGAGGTCATCGAGCTGCAGATTGCCGGGCTCGAGGACCTGCTCGCCAATACCGGCGTCATCAACATGGAATTCACGACCCACGTCGCGAACTACCTGCGAGCCTCCGGCGCGCCGGTAAGGTCCATCGACGAGGTGCTCGAGAGCGGCCAGTACCACGCGGCGCTCGAGGGGCGTTACCGGCGCTCGCTCGAGAGCGCGAACGACACCGAGGCCTACCAGCAGCGGCTCGCGAACCGGGAAATCTTGGCGAAGCTGCTGATCGGCACACTGGAGCAACACGAGCTGGACGCGTTCGTCTACCCGACGCTGCGCGTGAAGCCCGTGTTCGTCGGCGAGGGCCAGTACGGCGGCCTGTGCCGGCTGTCCGCGCACTCGGGGCTGCCGGCCATCGCGCTGCCGGCCGGTTTCACGGCCGACGGCCTGCCGGTGGGCGTGGAGCTCCTGGCGCGGCCGTATGCCGATGGCCGGCTGATCGCGTTCGGTTATGCCTGGGAACAGGCGGCGAGTCCACGCCGGCCGCCCGAGCGGACCCCGTCGCTCATGAACGGGGCACTGTTTTACGAGTTCGTGATCGAATCGCCGCGCCTCAGCGGTGAGCTGCGGCTGGACCGCCCGACCCAGAGCTTGCATTACACCTTCGAGGTGCCGGGCATCAGCCGTGCCGATATCACCGAGCTGCGCCTGCATCGCGGCGGCAAAGACGAGAACGGCCCCGTCATCGAGCTGCTCGGCCGCGAGCTCGAGGGCGCCGCAGCCCTCCGCAACGAGGAACTCGATGACCTGATGGGCGGCGGGCTGTACATCGTCGTTCATACGACCGGCGCGCCGCAGGCCTACGCACGCGGCCAGATCCGACGCCGCTGAGCAGGGCCGCAGGGCATTTCCCCGGCGGCTGGAAATAAGGTGTAATCGGCGCTTCAAAACCGTGGGGGAAACCCGATGCGCCGATGGATGCTGCTGCTGGTCGTAACGCTGGCCGCTTGTGACACCGCCGAACCGCCGCTCTCGCAGCAGCTCGCGGGCTATGAAAAGCTCGACGGCTTCATCGACATGTACTGGGACGATTCGACCGGCCGCTTGCTGCTGGCCATCGAAGACTTCAATAAGCCGTTCCTGTACCAGTCCTCGCTCGCGCGCGGCGTCGGCTCGAACGACCTGTTCCTCGACCGGGGTCAGCTGGGCGCGACCAGGCTCGTCGAGTTCGATCGCTCCGGCCCTAAAGTCCTGCTCGTCGAGCAGAACCTGGGCTTTCGAGCGGACAGCAGTGATGCCGCCGAGCGGCGCGCCGTGGAAGAGTCGTTCGCACGCTCCACGATCTGGGGCTTCGAGTCGATGGGCAATGCCGGGGGCGCAGTCATCGTCGACGCGACCGCGTTCCTCACTCGCGACGCGCACGGCATCTCGGCCCGGCTGCGGGCGGCAGGGGAGGGCGAATACGCCGCCGACCCGACGCGCTCGGCGATCTACCTGCCGCGCACGAAGGTTTTTCCCGACAACTCCGAGGCGGAGGCGATCGTGACCTTCACGGGGCAGCCGACCGGCAAGTACCTGCCGACCGTCACGCCGGACCCGACGACCGTCTCGGTGCACCTGCATCATTCGTTCATCCGGCTGCCCGACGACGGCTACGAGCCGCTGCCGTTCGACCCCCGCGCCGGCTTCTTCGGATTCCGCACCGGCAGCAGCAACGGCTTTCTCGACTATGCCTCCACCATCGGCGAACAGCTCGCCGTCAATTACGCGGCGCGGCACCGCCTGCAAAAGAAAGACCCGGCCGCAGACATCAGCGAGCCCGTCGAGCCGATCGTCTACTACGTCGATCGCGGCGCGCCGGAGCCGGTGCGCTCCGCGCTGGTCGAGGGCGCGTCCTGGTGGAACCAGGCCTTCGAAGCGGCCGGTTACAGGGATGCGTTCCGGGTCGAGCTGTTGCCCGAGGGCGCGGACCCGATGGACGTGCGTTACAACGTGATCCAGTGGGTGCATCGCTCGACGCGCGGCTGGTCCTACGGAGCCTCGGTCGCCGACCCGCGGACCAACGAGATCATCAAGGGCCACGTCACGCTGGGTTCGCTGCGCGTGCGCCAGGACTTCCTGCTGGCCGAGGGCCTGCTCGCGCCGTACGAAGACGAAAACGTGCCGCCCGGGATGCTCGAGATGTCGCTGGCGCGCATCCGCCAGCTGTCTGCGCACGAGGTCGGCCACACGCTGGGCGTCGCGCACAACTTCGCCGCGAGCACCCAGGACCGCGCGTCGGTCATGGACTACCCGTACCCGCTGGTGCGCATCGACGAGGAGGGGGGGCTCGACCTCGCCGACGCCTACGACACCGGCATCGGCGAGTGGGACAAGCGCGCCGTACTCTGGGGCTACCAGGATTTCCCGGAGGGGACCGATGCCAACGCAGAGCGCGAGACGATCATGGCCGAGACGCTGGCCGACGGCTGGAAGTTCGTCGCCGACGCGGACTCGCGGGACATCGGCAGCGCGCACCCGGACGGCAACCTCTGGGATAACGGCGCCGATGCTATCGAGGAACTCGAACACCTGCTGCAGGTGCGCGAGATCGCGCTCGGCCGCTTCGCCGAGCGCAACATCCGCATCGGCCGGCCCTTGGCGACGCTCGAGGAGGTACTGGTGCCGCTCTACCTGCTGCATCGCTACCAGCTCGAGGCCGTCGGCAAGCTGCTCGGCGGCCAGGCTTTCACCTACGCGCTGCGCGGCGATGGCCAGGCAGCCACGACGCCCGTGGATGCGTCCCGGCAGCGCGCGGCGCTGATCGCCCTGTTGCGCGCAGTCGATCCCGACGTTCTGCGCCTGCCGGATAAGCTGATCGCATCGATCCCGGTGCGGCCGCCGGGCTTTGAACGGACGCGCGAGAACTTCCCGCGCGATACCGGCATTGTCTTCGATCCCTACGGCCCGGCGCAAAGCGCCGTCGCGCTGACGCTCGACGTGCTGCTCGAGCCGACACGAGCGGCGCGCATGATCGCCGGTAACGCGGGCGATGCGGCCCTGCCGGGTTTCGGCGAGCTGAGCGACGCACTGCTGCGCGCGACCTGGTTTTCCAACCGGCGCAGCGGTGCCGATGCCGAGATCCAGCGGCTGACCAACCGGCTCGTGCTCGAGCGGCTGCTGATTCTCGGCGCCGACCAGGCGGCCGACGCCCAGGTACGCGCCATCGCCTTCGACGCGGTCAGCGAGCTCGATCGCTGGCTCGAGTCCCGCATCGCGCTGGAACGCGACGCGCAGTGGCGCGCGCACTACCGGCTGGCGCGGCACACGATCGAGAGGGTTCGGCATGACCCGGCGGCCCTCGGGGCGCTCGTGCCGGTGGTGCCACCGCCCGGTTCGCCGATCGGGGCAAACACTCGCGAGCGCTAGCGGGCAGTCGCTCGCTCCAGCAACCGCTCGGCCGCGGCGCTCGCCGCGCGGTCGTTCCCCGCGACGCTGAGGGCTTTTCTCGCCATCGCGGCGGCCTGCCCGGTGTCGCCGCGGGACAGGTGGATGTCGCCGAGTTCCAGCCACAGGTAGGGATTACGCGGTTCGATCCGTATGGCGCGCTCGATGTCCGCGAGGGCGAGCGCATAATCGCCGCTGGCCCGTGACGTCCGGCTGCTCTCTACGAGCTCGCCCACGGCCCCGGCGGAGCCGCTGTCCGCCTCGGACCCGGGCGTTCCGGCCACATCGCCCGAACTTCCCGGCGCAGAGCCCGGTGACTCGTACACGGGCGCGCCGGTGCAGGCGGTGAGGCCGAGAAGCAGCAGGAACGGCAGAACTCGCATCGTGATCAGTTTCCTATGTTGTCGAGCAGGTCCCGCGCCCGTTCGCCGATGTCGTCGAGCAGGCCGCGGCAACCGGGCAGCCGCTCCAGGCGGGCGCCCTCGGGCACGAGGATCTTCACGGCGTCCCCGCAGCCCTTGCGGGTTCTCAGCCCGGAATCATAGTCGATCCAGACCTCCCTGAGGTCGCGAGCCGGGGCCGGGGCATAGCTCGTCGTGTTTTCCATGGTCGCGACCAGCGGCGCCCAGATCGAGAGGGCGCCGGCGGCGCCGGTCAGCCCGGTCGGCTGGTTGTCGTCCCGGCCGACCCAGACGACCGCCAGGTGATCGCCCGTGAAGCCCGCGAACCAGCTGTCGCGGTACTGGTCCGAGGTGCCGGTCTTGCCGGCCACCACCAGGTCGCGGGGCAAGGTCGCGCGTGACGAGCGCCCCGTGCCACGGCGCATGACCTGCACCAGCCCCTGGTTCAGCTGCTGCACCGCAGCGGGCTCCGCCACCTGCTCGACCTGCAACGGGTATCGCGTGAGCGGCTGGCCGCCGGTATCGACCACCGAACGCACCGCCGCCAGGGGCGTGCGGAAGCCGTCGTTGGCCAGCGTGCTGTACAGGGACGTCACCTCGAACGGGGACAGCTCGAGGGCGCCGAGCAGCAGCGAGGGGTAGGCCGGCGGTTCCGGCTCGAGCCCGAAGGCCATCAGTGTCGCGACCAGCGCCTCCACGCCCGTCGCCAGACCGAGGCGCACCGTCGCCTGGTTGTAGGAGTCCGCCAGCGCCTGCAGCAGCGAGACCCTGCCGTGCGACTCGTGGTCGAAGTTCTGCGGCGACCAGACCTGGCCGTTCTCGAGTTCCAGGTCGATCGGCGTGTCCTCGACCGTGCTCGCCAGCGTGTACCCGCCCGACTGCAGCGCCGCGAGGTACACGAACGGCTTGATCAGGGAGCCCACGGGCCTGTGGGCATCGAGGGCGCGGTTCAGGCCGTCGAGGTCCACGTCGCGCCCGCCGGCCATCGCCAGCACCTCCCCGGTCGCGGGCCGCGTGACGATGACGGCGGCCTCGAGGCCGCCTTGCCCGTTGCCCGCCTGCTCGAGTCGCTCGAGGCCGGCGACCAGCTGCTGCTCGGCCAGCGCCTGCACGGCCGGATCCAGGCTCGTGAAGACCCGCAGGCCGGCGGTCGCCAGGCTGTCCTGCGGGTAATCGTCGGCCAGCTGGCGGCGCACCAGGTCCATGTACGCCGGCTGGTAGCGGGAGCCGACGCGCGAGCGGGCGGTCACGCCGAGCTCGCGGTTGATCGCCTCGGCTGCGGCCTGCGGCTCGACGATGCCGAGATCGGCGATGGTCGTCAGCACCAGGTTGCGGCGCTGCACGGCGCGCTCCGGGTGGCGCCGCGGGTCGTAATAGGACGGTCCTTTCACCAGCGCCACCAGCAGCGCGGTCTCGTGCAACTCCAGCTGCGACAGGTGCTTGCCGAAGTAGAACTCGCTGGCCAGCCCGAAGCCGTGAATCGCGCGCACGCCCTGCTGGCCGAGGTAAATCTCGTTGACGTAGGCGTGCAGGATTTCCGCTTTGTCGTAGCGCAGTTCCAGCGCGACGGCCATCACCGCCTCGCGGTACTTGCGCCGAAAGGTCCTGCGGCTGTCGAGGAAGTAGCTCTTGACCAGCTGCTGGGTCAGCGTGCTGCCGCCCTGCAGGATCTCGCCGTGCCGCAGGTTGACCCACGCGGCGCGCAGGATGGCAGAAAAGTCGAGACCGATGTGCTGATCGAACTTGCGATCCTCGATGGCCTTGAGGGTGTCGATGAGCAGCGGCGGGATCGCCTCCGGTTCGACCAGCAGGCGGTCCTCGTGATGGCTGGCGAAGATGCTGCCAAGGCGCAGGGGCTCGAGGCGCAGCAGCGTCTTGCGCTGACCGTCGGCGTCCAGGACGGCCCTGATGCGCCGCGCATCGAACTCGAGCTGGTACCTCGCCGCCGGATCCAGCCGGTCCCAGAACCGGAAGGCGCGGGTCCACAGCGTGACCCGTCCCGCTGCGAGGCTGTACTGGCCCGGGCGGGTAACGCGTGACGCCTTCTCGAAGCCGAGCTGGTCGAGGGTAGTCGCGAAGCCCGGCGCATTGACCGGCAGGCCCGGGTAGAGCTCGAGCGGCGCCGCGTAGACCCCGGCAGGCACATCCCAGCGGCGTTCCTCGAATTCCCATACGACACCGATGCCGGTCACCAGCAGGTGCACCAGCCAGGCGGCCACTGCGAGGAGCAGCGTACGGCGCAGCAGCGTCCGCAGGAAGGATGGCTTGCGCTTCTTCTTTGCGGACGATCGCCGCCTGGGACGCGCTCGACGTTTCGCCATCAGCCGAGTTTTTCCTTCAGCGCGGCGATCTCCGCCTCGAGCCGTGCGACACGCTCCTCCAGTTCGGCGAGGCCGGGACCGGACGGGGCGCGGGTTGCGCGTTGTTCACGCGCCTTGCTGGCATGTGCCTCGACATCGACCTTGCCCGAGAACAGGTGCATGTACTCCGAGTCCTTGCGACCGGGCGTTTTGGGCAGCTTCACCACGACCGGGTCCGGCTCGCGCTCGATAAGGCCGGCGAGTGCCTGCACCACCTCGGCGTTGTCTTCGAAGGTGTGGAGGCGCCCGCTGCGCGCGCGCAGCTCGCCCGGCGTCTGCGGCCCGCGCAAGAGCAGCAGGCAGACGATGGCCAGCTCGGCGTCGCTGAACTGCAGGTTGCTGTAGCGGGTGTTGCAGAATCGCTGCGCGTACTTCTCGACCCGGCTCTTGAAGTTCTCGTCCGTGCGCACGAGGTGTTTCGCTTCCAGTTCGCGAATGGTGTGCTGCACCTCCCCCGGCGTCAGCGACATGACGGGCTCGCGCGAGGACTTCTGGTTGCACGCGTTGGTGAGCGCGTTCAGGGTCAGCGGGTACTGGTCGGGCGTCACGGCGGATTTTTCGATGAGGCAACCGATCACGCGGGCCTCGATGTCGTTGAGTTGAATCTGCAAGTCCGAATCTCCGAAAAGGCTCGTGAAGGATACGGAATTCTAGCCTTTAACCGTGGCCTTATTTCAGGTCCGGGCGCGCGGCCTTGATGAGGTCATAGGCCGAGTTGAGCTCGCGCGAGCGTTCCTCGGCCACGGCACGCATGCTCTCGGGCAGGCCGCGGGCGGCCAGCTTGTCGGGGTGGTTCTTGCTGATGAGCTTTCTGTAGGCGCGCTTGACCTCGGCCGCGCTCGCCGCCGGCGTGACGCCGAGGGCCGCGTAGGCGTCGGCGAGGCGGTCCTTGGGCGGCGGTGCACCGGCTGCCGACGGGCCGCCGGCCGCGGCGCGCAGCAGCGCCTCGAGCTGGGAGACGTCGCGTTCGCCGAGGCCGAGGCGCCGGGCCACGCGCACCAGCATCGCGTGCTCGGCCGGGTCGATGCGCCCGTCCGCGGCCACGGCCATGACCTGCAGCTGCAGGAAAAGCTGCAGCAGCGGCGCGCGGCCCCGGCTGACGCGCGCGAAGCTGTCAACCGCGGCGTCGAGGTCGTAGTCCGGTTGCTTGCCGCGGTTGAAGGCGGCCTTGGCCTGCTCGCGCTGTGCGCCCGCGAGGTTCAGCATGCGAAAGATGCGCTCGACGGCCTGGATCTCGTCGCGGGTCACGACCGAGTCGGCCTTGCACAGGGCGCCCATGACGCCGAAGACCGTCTCGATGAGTTGCGACTGCATGACCCGCAGGCCGCCGACCACCGTCTGTTTCAGCGCGACGCCGGCGCCATAGCCGATGAGGCCGCCGATAAAAGCGCCCGGTATTCCGCCGAAAAGCGCGCCGATGATGGCGCCGATGACGATGAGTGGCATGTACCTGGCCCGAGGAAAAATGTGAACCGGGGGCTGGAGCCAGGAACCCCGCCGCCGAAACCAAAGACCATTATTGGGTCACAGGCAGCAGGTTACAATGTGGCGGTGAATTACGACCTCATCGGCGACATCCACGGCCACAGCGAGCCGCTACACGAGCTGCTGGATAAGCTCGGCTACCGGCGGGACGACGGCGTGTACAGCCACCCCGAGCGCCAGGTCATTTTCCTGGGCGACTTCATCGACCGCGGCGCCGACCAGCGCGGCGTTATCGATATCGTGCGGCCGATGATCGATGCGGGCGCGGCGCTCGCGGTACTGGGCAACCACGAGTTCAACGCGATCGCGTACTTCACCGAGGACCCGGACGCGCCAGGTCAGTACCTGCGGGAGCACTCGCCGAAGAACCACGGCCAGCACCGCGCGTTCCTCGAGGCCTACGAGGGCGCTGACGATTACGCGGATCTCATCGAGTGGTTTCGCTCGCTGCCGCTGTGGCTCGACCTCGACGGGCTACGCGTCGTGCATGCCTGCTGGGACGCGGAGCTGATGCGCTACCTCGCGCGGCGCTTCAAGTCGGTCAACCAGTACCTCGACGACGAACTGCTCGCGGCGGCCTCGCGCAAGGGTGCGATGGAGTACCGTGCTATCGAGACACTGCTCAAGGGCAAGGAGATCAAGCTGCCGTCCGGGCAGCGGTTCAGGGACAAGGACGGCAACCCGCGCCACGAGATTCGTGTGCGCTGGTGGGATGCCGAGGCGCGAACCTACCGGCGCGCCTTCCTCGGGCCCGAGTCGGCCCGCAGCCACATCCCCGAGGACCCGATCGGTATCGAGCACCGGATCGACTACGCCTCCGACGAGCCGCCCGTGTTCATCGGCCACTACTGGATGGAAGGCAAGCCCGAGACGCTGGCGCCCAACGTCGCCTGCCTCGACTGGAGCATCGCCTCCGCGAAGGGCGGCAGGCTCGTCGCCTACCGGTGGGACGGGGAGCAGGTGCTGAGCCCGGATCGGTTCGTCTGGGTCGAGCGCGGGCTGGACCGGGACTAGAGCGACGCGATCAGCCGTCCCGCCAGCTCGAGCACCGCGCTCTCCTGGCGCCAGGCTTCCCTGCCGAACTGCCCCCCGAGCCCCGTCGCGGTCGTCACGATCACCATGTCGAGCTCCGGGATCACGCAGATCATCTGGCCGCCGTGGCCCCAGGCAAAATGGAAGCGGTGCGGGCCCGCGGTGCCGGACCACCACAGGTAACCGTACTCGAGTTGCGTGATGGCGTTCAGGATGTCGCCGTTGTACGTCGTCTGCGAATGGGAGGCCCAGGAATCCTGCACCCACTCGGCCGGCACGAGCTGCGCGCCGCCGTACTGGCCGCCGTCGAGGTACAGCTGCCCGAACCGGGCCATGTCTCTCGCGGTGAACCACGTGGCGCCGCTGCCATAGTGATACCCGTCCGCATCCGTTGGCCACGAGGCTACGCTGATGCCGAGCGGGTCGAACAGGCTGCGCTGGGCGAACGAGCGCAGGGATTCGTTTGCGGCCCGGGCGACGATCACGCCGACCAGGTGCGCGGTCAGGTTGGAATAGCCGAACCGGGTCCCCGGGTCGGCCACAAGCGGAAACTCGGCGGCGAGGTCGATTCGCTCCGCCGTGCCGATCAGGCGGTCCAGGTAGCCATCGAACTCTTCCCACGGGTACCCCGAGCGCATCTGCAGCATCTGCCGAAGGGTGATCGTGGACTTGCGCGCGTCGAGCTGCTGCCAGTCGATCTCCGGGAAGAATTCGAACATTCTTTGATCGACGCTGGTCAGCAGGTTGTCGCGCAGCGCAATCCCGGCGAGAGCCGAGGTGAGGCTCTTGGTGACCGAGGCATTGTCGAAGGCCTGGCTCCTGTCTGCGCCGTTGAAATAGCGCTCTGCGACCAGGTAACCGTTCTTGACGACCAGCAGGCTGAAGAGGTTCGGCAGCTGCCGCGCCTCCCGGTACGCCGTGTCCAGCGCCGCCTCGTCCAGCCCCTGGCCCGCCGGGGTCGCGACCGGCCAGCCGTCGTTGGTGGTGGTGGGGGTGTAATTCGGCACT
>DATHZW010000260.1:0-4554 GCA_035458405.1 Steroidobacteraceae bacterium
TAGCCTTCCACGTCAGCCTTCTGCGCGAAGTACAGGTAGCGACGGTTCGCCTGCGACTCGCCTGCGAAGGCCTCCTTGAGGTTGTTCTCGGTCTTGCTGCCCTTGAGGTTCACGTTTCTACTCCTCCTGATCGGCGTAAACGAAGAAATGACTTAGTTTTCTGAATGTTGTCCCGCTTTTTAGACACGGTCTAACATTGGCTGGAATGTTCTTACGAATGGACCGGCAAGTCAACCCGGGCCTCGGATCCTCTCTTCGCCCTCCTGGGCGACCCTGACGAAATCCTCCGTTGACCCTGCTCGAGCCGCCTGTGTACCTTAGCCGACTCACCCGCCACCACGCATCGCGACAAACACGTGACCAAGAAGACCCGAAGCATCGATTTCGAGGCCGCCCTGGCAGAGCTCGAAGGCATCGTCGAACGCCTCGAGCATGGCGACCTGCCGCTCGAGGAATCGCTCAAGCAATTCGAGCGCGGGGTGGAGCTGACACGGACCTGCCAGACGGCGCTCCGGCAGGCCGAACAGAAGGTCCAGGTCCTGAGCGCCAAGCCGGGCGCGGACGCCGTGCTCGAGGACTTCGAGCCAGACGAGCAGGACTGAGGCGCGCCCGTTGGCCCCTCCCCACGACGCGATGCGCGATCGGATGGCGGATTGCCAGTCGCGGGTCGAGCTGGCCCTCGAGCGTTACCTGCCCGCAGCTGCTGCGGAACCGGCGCGGCTGCACGCAGCGATGCGTTACGCGGCGCTCGGTTCGGGCAAGCGGATCCGCCCGGTGCTGTGCTATCTGGCCGGCGAGGCGGTCGGCGCCCCGGCCGAGGAACTCGACGCCCCCGCCGCGGCGGTCGAGCTGATCCACGCCTACTCGCTGATCCACGACGACCTGCCGGCCATGGACGACGACGACCTGCGCCGCGGCCGGCCGACCACCCACCGCGCCTTCGACGAGGCCACCGCGATCCTGGCCGGCGACGCGCTGCAGGTGCTGGCCTTCGAGATCCTGGCCACCGATGCCTCGTTGACCCCGGATCCCGCCGCACGCCTGGAGATGATCCGCTTGCTGGCCGTGGCCAGCGGGACCGCGGGCATGGCGGGTGGGCAGGCCCTGGACCTGGCGGCCGTCGGTCGGCGGCTCGGGATCGACGAGGTCGAGGCGATGCACCGCCGCAAGACCGGCGCGCTGATCGAAGCCAGCGTGATGATGGCAGCCGCCGCGCGGCCCGCGCTGCCGGCACCGCGACGCGCGGCGCTCGGTCGCTACGGCCGGGCCCTCGGGCTCGCCTTCCAGATCGTCGACGACCTGCTCGACGTGATCGGCGACGCGGGACTGGTAGGCAAGCCGGTGCGGGCGGATGCCGCGGCGGACAAGCCGACCTATCCGGCCGTGGCCGGCGTCGAGGCGGCCCAGTCGCGGGCCGTCGCGCTGTGCGACGAGGCCCTGGCGGCCCTCGAGGCCTTTGGGGCCGAGGCCGACGGACTGCGGCAGCTCGCCCGGTATATCGTGGAACGCCGGCACTGATCGCGGGTTAGACTTTATCCATGGCCGATGCCAGCCGATACCCGCTGCTCGCGACGATCGATTCCCCGGCGGTGCTGCGCGCGCTGCCGCAGTCGGAGCTGCCCGCGGTCAGCGCAGAACTCCGCGACTTCCTCGTGCACACGGTCAGCCAGCGCGGCGGGCACTTCGCGGCCGGGCTCGGCACCGTCGAGCTGACCGTGGCGCTGCACTACGTGTTCAACACGCCGCACGACCGGCTCGTCTGGGACGTCGGCCACCAGGCCTATCCGCACAAGGTGCTGACGGGCCGGCGCGAAGCGCTGGAGACGATCAAGCACAAGGGCGGGCTGGCCCCGTTCCCGGCCCGCCAGGAGAGCATCTACGACACCTTCGGGGTCGGCCACTCCAGCACCTCGATCAGCGCCGCGCTCGGCATGGCGATCGCCAACCGCCTGGAGGGCGGCGACCGCCGCGTGACGGCCATCATCGGCGACGGCGCCATGAGCGCGGGGCTCGCGTGGGAAGCGCTGAACCACGCCGGCAGCCTCGACGTCGACCTGCTGGTGATCCTGAACGACAACGACATGTCGATCTCGGAGAATGTCGGCGCGCTGTCCAACTACCTGGCCCGGCTGCTGTCGGGCAAGATGTACGAGCACCTTCGCGAGAACTCCAAGAAGGTGCTCCGGCGCATGCCCGCCGCCGCCTGGGAGCTGGCCCGGCGTTCGGAAGTCCACGCCAAGGGCATGGTGTTGCCGGGCACCCTGTTCGAGGAGATGGGCTTCAACTACATCGGGCCGGTGGACGGCCATGACGTCAGCGCGCTCGTCGCGACGCTGCACAACATGCGCGACCGCAAGGGCCCGCAGCTGCTGCACGTCGTGACCCAGAAGGGCAAGGGCTATGCGCCCGCGGAGGCCGACCCGATCAAGTGGCACGGGCCGGGGCCGTTCGATCCCGCCAGCGGCCAGCTGCAAAAGGAGGCTCCCTCCGGGCCGAGCTACTCGCAGGTCTTCGGGCAATGGCTGTGCGACATGGCGGAGCGCGACCGGCGCATCGTCGGCATCACGCCCGCCATGCGCGAGGGCTCCGGGATGGTGGAGTTCGAGCGCCGCTTCCCGGACCGCTACTTCGACGTCGCCATCGCCGAGCAGCATGCCGTGACGCTCGCCGCGGGGCTCGCCTGCGAGGGCATGCGGCCGGTCGTGGCGATCTACTCGACCTTCCTGCAGCGCGGCTACGACCAGCTGATCCATGACGTGGCGCTGCAGGGGCTGCCGGTCGTCTTCGCGATCGACCGGGGCGGCCTGGTCGGCAGCGACGGGGCAACCCACCAGGGCGCCTTCGACCTGTCCTTCCTGCGCTGCATTCCCCACCTCGTGATCATGGCGCCGGCGGACGAGAACGAGTGCCGGCAGATGCTCTACACGGCCGCGACGCTCGACCAGCCGGCGGCGGTCCGCTATCCACGCGGTCAGGGGCCGGGCGTGCCGGTCGAAACGGACATGACCGCCCTGCCCGTCGGGCAGGCCCAGATGCGACGCCAGGGACGCAGCGGCCTCGCGCTGCTCGCCTTCGGTGCCATGGTGGCCCCCGCCGAGGCGCTGGCCGCGGAACTCGACGCCACCGTGGTCAACATGCGGTTCGTCAAGCCCCTGGACTCGGCTTGCGTCCTCGACATCGCGCGCCGCCACAGGGCGATCGTCACGATCGAGGACAACGCGGTCGCCGGCGGCGCCGGCGATGCCGTCCTGCAGTGCCTGCAGGAGCATTCCGTGACGATCCCGAGCCTGGCACTGGGCATCCCGGATCGCTTCATCGAGCACGGCTCGCGCCAGGAGAACCTCGCCGACGCCGGGCTGGACCTGGCGAGCCTGAGGACGGCAGTCCATCGGTTCTGGGCCCGCCAGGGACTGCCGCGCGCGGTGCCAGCCGGGGCCTGACGCGCACGGCGAATCGGGATTGGAAGGATCTTCTGGTATAAATACGCCCGCATCCGTTCATTGCCGGCCCGCGAAATCGACCCAGGGCCCGTCGCGCCGAAGCGCGACCCAGTTTCCAGGACAACCATGACATCCGCGATTGCCAACAAGCCGGTCAGCATGACCATCGAAGACGTGCAGGGCAGGTCCGACACCCGCCGCATCCCGATCAACAAGGTCGGCATCAAGGACGTCTTTCACCCGGTGCGCATCCAGGACCGTTCAGGCGGCGAACAGCACACCGTCGCCAGCTTCAACATGTACGTGCACCTGCCCCACGACTTCAAGGGCACGCACATGTCCAGGTTCGTGGAGATCCTGCACCGGCACGAGCGCGAGATCTCGGTCGAGTCCTTCCGCTTGATGCTGGCCGAGATGACCGAGCACCTAGACTCGGAAGCCGGTCACGTCGAGATGTCCTTCCCCTACTTCGTCATGAAGAAGGCGCCGGTCTCGGGTGTCGAGAGCCTGATGGACTACCGCGCCTGCCTGGTGGGCGAGCACACGGCCGGCAGGACGGAGATGTGGCTGAAGGTGACGGTTCCGGTCACCAGCCTCTGCCCCTGCTCCAAGGGCATCAGCGACTACGGCGCGCACAACCAGCGCTCGCACGTGACCATCACGGCGAAGCTGAACAGCCATGTCTGGATCGAGGAGCTGATCGACATCGCCGAGAAGGAAGCTTCCTGCGAGCTGTACGGCATCCTCAAGCGCCCGGACGAGAAGTACGTGACGGAACGCGCCTACGACAACCCGAAATTCGTCGAGGACCTGGTGCGCGACATCGCAGTCCGGCTCAATACCGACGAGCGGATCGACGCCTATGCCATCGAGGCGGAGAATTTCGAGTCAATCCACAACCACTCGGCGTATGCGCTGGTGGAGCATGAGAAGAAGGTGGATGGCGAATAGCGGATGGCGGATAGCGGATAGCGGATGGGAAGAATATCTTGGGTGGTGAGTGGTGAGTGGTGAGTGGTGAGTTGTAAGAAGAAGAGACCCCTCTTTCGACTCACGACTCACGACTCACAAACCGCGCGTCGCCTGTCGCTGCACGTCTTGACTATCCGCTATC
>DATHZW010000261.1:0-5180 GCA_035458405.1 Steroidobacteraceae bacterium
CGCGCCGTCGCGCCCCTGCTGGTGTCGCGCATCAAGGTCATGTCGCGGCTCGACATCGCCGAGAAGCGCCTCCCCCCGGACGGCCGCATCAGCCTGCGGATTGCCGGCCGCGCGGTCGACGTGCGCGTCTCGACCATCCCCTCGGGCCACGGCGAGCGGGTCGTCATGCGCCTGCTGGACAAGCAGGCCGGGCGGCTGGACCTGGCCTCGCTGGGCATGGAGCCTCGCGTCCAGGCCATGCTGGACGAACTGATCCACAAGCCGCACGGCATCATCCTGGTCACCGGCCCGACCGGCTCCGGCAAGACGACCACCCTGTATGCGGCGCTCGAGCGGATCAACGACCACTCGCGCAACATCATGACCGTCGAGGACCCGATCGAGTACTACATCGACGGCATCGGCCAGACCCAGGTCAACACCAAGGTCGAGATGACCTTCGCGCGCGGCCTGCGCGCGATCCTGCGCCAGGACCCCGACGTGGTGATGGTCGGCGAGATCCGCGACACCGAGACGGCCCACATCGCGGTGCAGGCGTCGCTGACCGGCCACCTGGTGCTGTCCACGGTGCATACCAACACGGCGGTCGGCACGGTCACCCGCCTGCGCGACATGGGCATCGAGCCCTTCCTGCTGTCGTCCACCCTGATCGGCGTCCTGGCCCAGCGCCTGGTGCGCAAGCTCGATCCCGATACCCGCATCGCCTACGAAGCCGGCGAGTACGAGCGGCGGCTGCTGAACGTGCCACAGGGCGCCCCCTCGCCGATCCTCTATCGCCCGTCCCAGGACGTATCCAGCGGCTATCGCGGCCGTACCGGCATCTACGAGCTGGTCGTTCTCGACGACACGATCCGTTCGATGATCCACGACGGCGCTGGCGAGATGGAGATGGAAAGGCACGCGCGCACGATGACGCCCGGCATTCGCGAGGACGGCCGGCAGAAAGTGCTCGCCGGCATCACCTCGCTTGAAGAGTTGTTGCGCGTCACGCGCGAGGACTGATGGCCGCCTACGAATACACCGCGCTCGACCCCTCGGGCCGCGAGCGCAGCGGCGTCATGGAGGGCGATGCGGCCCGCCAGATTCGCGCCATGCTGCGCGAGCAGGGCCTGCTGCCCATCTCGGTCAGCGAGGTCATCGACACGCAGCCGACCCGGTTTGGCCGGCTCTCGATGGCGCGGCGGGTCAACGCCACGGACCTCGCCTTGCTCACCAGGCAGCTGGCGACCCTGGTGCGCTCCGGCCTGCCGCTGGAGGAAGCGCTGCTCGCGGTGTCCCAGCAGAGCGAGAAGGCGCGCGTCCGCAGCGTGCTGGCCGGCGTCAGGGCGCGCGTGGTCGAGGGTCGGACGCTCGCCGAGGGCCTGGGGGCCTTCCCGGGGGTGTTTCCGGAGATCTATCGGGCCACCGTCTCGGCCGGCGAACAGTCGGGTCATCTCGACGCGGTGCTGGAACGGCTGGCCGACTACACCGAGAACCGGCAGATCCTGCAGCAGCGCATCCGCAACGCGATGGTCTACCCGGTGCTGCTCACCGTCGTCTGCCTCGGGATCGTGTCGCTGCTGCTCGGCTACGTGGTCCCCGAGGTGGTCCGCGTCTTCGAGGCGGGTGACCGCGCCCTGCCCATACTCACCCAGGTCCTCATCGCCCTGTCCGACTTCATTCGCGGCTGGTGGTGGGCGATCATCGTGGCCACGGTAGCCGGCGGCTATGCCTTCCGCAGCTGGCTGCAGCAGCCGGCCGCCCGCCGGCAGTTCGACAATCTCAAGCTGCGCACCCCGCTGGTGGGCCGCATCACCCGTGGCAACAACGCCGCGCGCTTCTCCCGGACATTCGCCATCCTCACCGCCAGTTCGGTGCCGGTGCTCGAGGCCATGCGCATGTCCGGCGAAGTGGTCAGCAACGTGCCGATGCGCGAGGCGGTCATCGACGCCGCGGTGCGGGTCCGCGAAGGCGCCCCGATTGCGCGCTCCCTGGCAAAGAGCAAGCTCTTCCCGCCGATGCTGATCCACCTGATCTCCAGCGGCGAGACCAGCGGCGCGCTGGAGTCGATGCTGGAGCGCGCCGCGGACAACCAGGAACGGGAACTCGACGGCGTCGTGAACACGGCCGTAGGCATCCTGGGACCCTTGATGATCCTGCTCATGGGCGGCTTCGTCTTCATCATCGTCCTGGCCCTGTTGCTGCCGATTTTTGAGCTCAATCAGCTGGTCCGCTAAACACCCTCTTGCGAACGGGCCCAAGGGGCCTTATAAGGTCGCCGCAACGGACTGTTGCAGGCGCTGGTCGCCGGTTGCTTGCGCGCGGGTAGTGGGTGCATGAGCGAAAAGCCGGAAGAAAGCTTCGATGACGACGAGGACGAGGATGCCGTCGACAGCGGCGAGGGCCTCGACCTCGACGAGATCATCCGCGATCTCGAGTCGACCAAGAAACGGCGCGGCGCCCGCGTCAGCACGGCCGACCCGGCGTGGCGCAAGCTGGAGCGCTATCTCGAGGAGAAGCGCACCGCGGAACAGATGTCGGACTTCGACGACTACGACATCGGCGACGAGGGCGTAGCGGCGAGACCGAAGCGGAAGCTGTGAGTGGTGAGTGGTGAGTGGTGAGTTGTGAGTGGTGAGTCGTGAGTGGTGAGTGGTGAGTCGTAATGACGGCACAGCCTTCTTACAACTCACGACTCACGACTCACTACTCACAATATTCTGACTATCCGCCATCCGCCATCCGCTATCCGCTATCCGCTATCCGCCATCCGCCATCCGCCATCCGCTATCGAAAATCCCTCGACCTCGCCGCCAGCTCCCCCAGCAGCGCTGAGCGATCTTCCAGCCGGCGCGCGATCACGTGCAGGACGTCGCCTTCCCGCTGCACCTCGCCGCTTACGCCCAGCAGCCGCGATCCCAGCAGGACCCGTCGCTGGCGATCGCCCAGCGACTTCCAGACGATCAGGTTCGCCTGCCCGGTTTCGTCTTCCACGGTCACGAAGGTCACCCCCGAGGCGGAGCCGGGCCGCTGTCGCGTGACCACGATCCCGCCGGTGCGCACCCGCTCCCCGTTCGGCCTCTCCCACAGCGCCGCCGCGCTCAGCCAGCCGTCGGCGGCCAGTTGCGGGCGCAGCAGCGCCAGGGGGTGGCGACCCAGGGTGAGGCCCAGCGCCCGGTAATCGGCGACGATGTCTTCGCCTTCGCGCGGAGCGCGCAGCAGCGGCAAGCCCTCCGGGATGCGCAAGCTGGGCAACAGGGGCAGCGGCCGCTCGACCCCGGTCACCCGCCAGGCGGCGCGATGCCGGTTTCCGGCAAGGCCCGCCAGCGCCCCGGCCGCCGACAGCGCTTCGAGATCGCTGCGCTCCAGCGCGGCGCGCTCGGCCAGTTGCTGTACCGAGTCGAAGGCGCCCCCCGCGCGGGCCTCGACCAGGCGCCTTGCGCCATCGCGCGACAGGCCCCGCACCAGCCCGAGACCCAGCCGCAGGGCCGGCTCCCCCTCCTCCCCCGCCTCCAGCGCCGCATCCCAGTCGCTCACCGCAACGTCCACCGGGCGGACTTCGACGCCATGCGCCCGGGCATCGCGCACGAGCTGCGCCGGCGCGTAGAAGCCCATCGGCTGGCTGTTGAGCAGCGCGCAGCAAAAGGCGGCCGGTTGGTGCCGCTTCAGCCAGGCGGAGACGTACACCAGCAGCGCAAAGCTGGCCGCGTGCGACTCGGGGAAGCCGTATTCGCCGAAGCCGAGGATCTGCTGGAACACCTGGCGGGCGAAGCCCTCCTCGTAGCCACGCTCGCGCATCCCCTCGACGAGGCGCTGCTCGAACGGCCCCAGCGACCCCTTTCGCCGCCAGGCCGCCATCGCGCGGCGCAGGCGATCGGCCTCCCCGGGCGTGAACCCGGCCGCCACGATGGCGAGCTGCATCACCTGCTCCTGGAAGATCGGCACGCCCAGCGTGCGCTCGAGGACGCGCCGCACGCCCGGGCCGGGGTAGACCACCGGTTCCGCACCGGCGCGCCGGCGCAGGTAGGGGTGCACCATCTGCCCCTGGATGGGGCCCGGCCGGACGATCGCGACCTCGATGACCAGGTCGTAGTAGTTGCGCGGCCTCAGCCGCGGCAGCATCGCCATCTGGGCGCGGGATTCGATCTGGAACACCCCGACCGTGTCGGCCTGGCAGATCATGTCGTAGACGTCCGGGTCCTCGGATGGGATGTCCTCGATCCGGAGCGCCTTGCCGCGAAACGCCGACACCAGGTCGAGCGCACGGCGGATCGCCGCCAGCATCCCGAGCCCGAGCACGTCCACTTTCAGCAGCCCGAGTTCGTCCAGGTCGTCCTTGTCCCACTCGATGACCGTGCGATCCGGCATGGCGGCGTTCTCGATCGGCACCAGTTCCTCGAGCGGCCCGCGCGAGATGACGAAGCCGCCGGTGTGCTGCGACAGGTGCCGCGGAAAGCCCATCAGTTCCCGCGTCAGGCCCAGCAGCCTGGTCATCAGCGGGTTGGCCGGGTCGAAGCCGGCGTCGCGCACCCGCGACTCGTCCACCTCGCGGCCGTCCCACCACTGCATGGCGCGGGCCAGGCGATCCACCTGCAGCGGGTCGAGGCCGAGCGCCTTGCCGACGTCGCGCACCGCGCTGCGCGGCCGGTAGGTGATGACGGTGGCGGTCAGCGCGGCGCGGTGGCGGCCGTATCGCGAATAGAGGTACTGGATCACCTCCTCGCGCCGCTCGTGTTCGAAATCCACGTCGATATCCGGCGGCTCGTTGCGCTCCCGCGAGATGAAGCGCTCGAACAGGAGCGACATGCGCGAGGGATCGACCTCGGTGATGCCGAGCGCGTAGCACACCGCCGAGTTGGCCGCCGAGCCGCGCCCCTGGCAGAGGATGCCCCGCCCGCGCGCGAAGGCGACCAGGTCGTGCACGGTGAGGAAATAGGGCTCGTAGCCCAGCTCCGCGATCAACCCGAGTTCATGCTCGATGAGCGCGCGCACCGGTTCCGGCGCCCCTCCCGGCCAGCGACGGCGCACGCCCTGCTCGGTGAGGTGGCGCAGGTGCCCGGCCGGCGTCGAGCCTGGCGGGATGATTTCCTCGGGATACTCGTACCTGAGCTCGGCGAGCGAGAAACGGCAACGCGAGGCGATGGACAGCGTCGCTTCGAGCAGCTCGCGCGGATAGACCCGCCGCAGCGTGGCACTGGCGC
>DATHZW010000262.1:0-8401 GCA_035458405.1 Steroidobacteraceae bacterium
AAATGAACACCCTCAAGATCATTGCCCTTGTCCCGGCCGCGTTCGTTGCCGTTGCCGCGGCTCCCTACGCCGGCGCCGCAGCGAAACCCACGGCAGGCCATGACCATGCTGCGATGGTGCAGGACCACCAGGCCAAGTCCGCCACGTCGACAAATACGGTGGCTGCGCACGAGGCGATGGCGAACCATTGTGAAGGCATGATGGACCATGCAGAGGCGGCGGCTACCGGGCATTCGGACACGGCTGGCCGGCATCCATGCCGCGCAGAGGCCCAGTCGGCGACACTCACGTTCGAGCAGCACCTCGCCGCCGCTCGCGAGCTCGAAGCCAAGGCGGCAGCTGCCAGCGCCAAAGCGTCCGAGCACGAGAAGATGGCTCGCGCTGGTGGCGCGCCGAAGGACGACGGGCGGTCGATGGACAATCACTGCAGTGAGCTGGTGATCCGGTACCGTGCACAGGCCGAGTCGTACAGCGCGCAGGCCGCGGAGCACAAGCGGCTCGCAGCTGCCAGGTAGTTGCGTGACGGGAGGCTACGGGCGACCGTAGCCTCCCCCGCTGTCGGCGGGCACATCGCGCGCGTCGAGCATCCGGTCCCGGTCGTCAGCGAACTTCTGGATCCGGGATGCGCCAGGCCTCGCGCCGTCATCGTCGACGCCAGACGACGCTCCCTGCGACGCAATTGCCGTCGGCACCACCTACGTCACGAAGTCCGTATTGAAAGCGAGGCGACCCAGCGTAGTCTGACCAAGATGGTTGCACATTCCATCGCCATAGCGCTTGGCGGCGGCGGCGCCCGGGGCCTCGCCCACCTGGGGGTGCTCGAGGTGCTCGACGACCAGGGTATCCGGCCGGCGTTCCTCTCAGGTACGAGCATGGGCGGGCTGATCGCCGCGCTGCGTGCCACCGGGACCGACCCGGACGACATCACGGCCACGGCCCGGAGGTTCAAGCTGCCAAGCCGCTTCCTGCCGGGGCGGCTGCTCGTCTGGGACACGATCTTCGCCTCCGCAGTGCCACGGCTGGAGGGGCGGACATTCGAGGACCTGGCGACCCCGCTCGTGGTGTCGGCGGTGGACCTGATGACCGGCGAAGAGGTGGCACTCTGCAGCGGGTCACTGCTCCCTGCGGTCAGGGCCACCTGCGCGGTTCCTGGCGTGTTTCCGCCCGAGAAGGTTGGCGCCCGCTGCCTCGTCGACGGCGGCGTGACCAACATGCTGCCCGTGGATCTCGCCTGGGCGTGCGACCCTGACATCGTCGTCGCCGTGAATATCGTCGCTTCGCCACCTTCGACCCTGCGTCTCGACTCGGCTTACTGCCGGGCGGCAACGAGGCTTGGCAAGGTGGTGGCAAATCCACTCACCGCCCTGTTTTCCTACGAGGTCGCGATGCGTGCCGCCGAGATCGCCCTGGACCGGCAACGGGCCATGGCAGTCGCGATGACCGGACCGGAGGTCCTGATCGACGTCGACCTCAGCCACGTAGCCATCGACGACTTCCAGCGGTTCGACGAGATTGTCGAGGCCGGGCGGAATGCCACGCGGCGGGCGCTTCCGGGAATCCAGGCTGCCCTTTCGGCGCCGGCCGATGGAGGCGAGCGGGCCACCGCCGATGCCACGCTGCACATCGACCCGGTGTGCCGCATGACCGTGAGCTCGGCGCGGGCACGGGCCACGGGTGAGCGTGAAGGCAAGACGTTCTACTTCTGCTCCACCAGCTGCCGCGACATATTCGCGCGCCACGGTGACCGATATGTCGGGGCAACGGCCCTGCGCCCACCGATCGTGCGCGGCAAGAGCTAGGCCACCGGAGTGCCGGAAGCCGGCCGCGCCCGGCCTCGACCTGCTGGCGCCCATGGAGTTCGGGTGCGAACCGTCCCGCGAGATGGCGTTGGGTGGGGCTGAAAGGACAAGGGGCTCACGCGGTTTCGTAAACCCTCGGTCTGGATGGCGCGTGCGGAGAGGTTACTCGCGGCACTGCGTGGAGCCTCGCCGAACATCCTGAACCGAAGGTTCGTAGGCGGTCCTGAGAGACAGCAGAACTTTAGTGGCCAACAGCCTGTAGCGCCTTACGGTCCTGAAACCAGCCTGTCCCCGGCACGGGCAGTCTCAAGGCGTCGCCTCTGCGGCGCATGTCCGATGACGGCCAGAAACGGACGATCGTGGACTGTAGAAGTCCCGCCCTGCAGCGTTGTCGAGAAATTGCATCCAGCCGACTAGTTGCCGTTGTAGACCTCGCAAGGCAGCTGCAAGTTCGTTCCCTGGTCGAGGTCTGGCGGCACGTCTTCTATTTCGACTCTACATTGCTCTTGATGTTGATCCAGAACTGGCCACTGATGCCAGTCCTGTACAGACAGGATCTGGTAGTGGTGTCCGGCCTGGAGCTCCAGGGTGAAATAGTAGCGTTGCCTATTGCCGCCCATACCTCCGAAAAATGCGATCTGCTCGATGACTACCGCATGGTGGCCGGGTGCCACTTCGGCCTGTTTGAGTCCGTCCACGTCGTAGAGGACACCATCAATTTTGAACAGCGAGATGTCCCGGCCCCAAGCGAGATACCACTGCGACCGCCCGAGCAGCACCGCTCGTTCATTGTCAGGAAGCGCCTTGGCGTCTTTCGATACGGCCTCCCCTCCCAGGATTGACAGGCATGCCGTCAGCGGCAGCGCTGCCACGACTGCGGTGAACGCCCGAAGCGCTTCGGCCAAGCCCATGCGAATCCACTTCTTTCGACTTGTACCGAGCCTCCGCCCCGGTCCGGGACCAGCGCATCGTGGCAAGCCGTGGTTTGGAGGTTCGAGCACCACCGGGGGCCATTTGCCGACAGCGAAGGTGCAACGTGGACGACACGGCTGACTCATCGCTGAAACCTGGCCGCTCCGAAAACATGCCGCTCAGTGAGCGTTGGAGTGTCGGCTGGGCCCCATCATCAACCGCCGTCTCACGCTGGGCCACGATGTCTGCTCTGGGTCATTGGCGGATCGCTCGGCTGGGACCATGCTGAGCCTGATCTAGGTACCTGTTAACGGCCAGAGGCAGACGCCCGACGCGACAGCGAGATCCTCAAGTCGCCCGGTCGCCGTCATTTCGGGTCCCGCGTCACTCGGTTACCCAGAAAGCGTTGCATTGTGCACCGCTCTTTGCACATTAGTGCTTGTGCATGGACGCTGCGGTTTCCTGGGTGCAGGGCTTCGCGTGAGATGCAAGATATTGACTTAATTCGTATTTATTGAGTCAGGCGCGGGTTGGCATGAACCGTGCTTTGTGGAGGTCAAGCCGGGCCGCTTGCCGGCCACACCAACCAAAGGAACCTGACGACCCATGAACGCGATCATCAAGCAAGTTGCTGCCATGACCCTGCTGGGCGTGGCCGCCCTCATCCACAGTCACGACGCGGCTGCGGCACTGCCCACGCCGGAGTGCACGAAGCTTTATGCCGGCAAGTCCACGGAGGCCGGCACGGTTTGCGTTACGAACGACCTCGAGTCGCTGTACGTCACCTATTCGACCACGGGTGACTGGTATCTCGACGACGTGCATCTGTTTGTCGGCGCGACCCTGGCCACCATGCCGGTGACCAAGACCGGCAACCCGAAGATTGGCAACTTCCCGTACGTGGTCGAGAACCTCAACACCCAGACGTACACCTTCACCGTGCCTCTGGGCGATTTTGGCGCCGCCGATCCTTGCGTATCACCAAAGAAGATCGCCATCGCGGCCCACGCCGCGCTCATACGCCGCGACACGGCCGGCGTCATCTACCAGACCGAGACTGGCTGGGCGAATGGCACGCAGCTCAATATCAAGGGCAGCTGGGCGATGTATTTCGAATACACTACGCGGTGTCCCCCGCAGAATAGTCCCGTGACGTATTCCTGCGAGACCGCCTTCGCCTTCGGCGACCAGACTTTTGCCGACCTCGGTAACATCAGGAACGCGCGCTGGGGCTGGCAGATCACGGTGGACCAGGGCACGTCTGGTGACATGACCCCCATCTACGCCGGCGCCGCCCAGAACGACCCCAGCAAGGGCAGCTATGTCGGCTATCTCACGTACAGCTACGATGGAGCGACGCTGTCCCTCTCGTACACGATGTTGGACGGCTGGGTGCTGCAGGCGACGCACGTGTATGCGGGCGACACCTACACGAATACCACCGCACCGGGGCAGTACGGCAACCTGCACGAGGGCCTCAGGAACGTCACGTCAGATACGTACCAGATCTCCGTTACTGGCGACCCGATCTTCGTGATTGCACATGCCGAGGCTTGCCACGCCGTTTCGAACTGAAACCACCAGGCTTTCAGGCAGGCTGACCGGACAGGGGACCTTCGGGTCCCCTGTCTTTTTTCGCCCTGAGACCTGGATGGCCGGACTTTCTTTCCTGGCGCGTGGCCCGGTGGTCGTACGGTCACGCGGAGTCGCTGAATGCACAGGTCTGGGTCGCGAGAGACGAGCTGGAGCCGCTGGGCGGGCGGTGGATCAGGGCGGCGACGTCATCGACGTGTACCTGCAGTCGCGCAGGGACGCCGAGGCGGCCAGGCGATTCTTCCGGCGACTGCTACGGTCTCATGGCACGAGCCCCCGAAAGATCGTGACCGACAAGCTGGGCAGCCATGGTGTCGCCCGCCGGGAACTGATGCCGGAGACGATCCACCGCAACGATCGCCATGCGGACAATCGGGCGGAACTATCCCAGCAGCCGACCCGGGCCACGGAGCGTGGCATGCGCCGCTTCAGCTCGCCCAGGCAGGCGCAGCGTTTCTTGAGCGCCCACGCTGTCGTCCACAGCCTCTTCAACCTGCAACGCCATCTGGCGTCGGCGGCATTCCATCAGCTTCGCCGGGCGCGCGCCTTCAAACGCTGGAACGAAGCCGTCGCGGCGTAAGCTTTCGGGGGCAAGCTTCGCCTCGCCTGATGCCGTCAACTTGTCAATGCCGTCAAGGGTCGATTGCGAGCGCCGCTGCTTCGCTACGATCGGACCCGCGGTTGCTTCCGACGGCCGTTTGGCGCTAAATCAACGCTGGACCGCGTCGGCGCAGGACGCTGGTTCGGCAGGGGGTCAGCCAGTGAACATCACCGAAAGTGCCGTACGGAATCCGGCAGCGACGCTCGTCGCCGCACTTCTCGTGCTCGGCTTCGGCGCGCTTGCCATCTACAGACTGCCGATCCAGCTGCTCCCCGAGCTCAGCCCACCGCGCATATTCATCTACACGGCCTGGCGCGCAGCCGCGCCCCAGGAGATCGAAGAGCAGATCATCGAGCCCCAGGAGAAGGTACTCAAGAACATCCAGGGCGTGACCAGCATGGTCAGTTCGATCTCACGCGACCAGGGCTACATCGAGCTCAATTTCGAGATCGGCTGGGACATTCAGCAGGGACTGATCGACGTCATCACGAACCTGCAGCAGGCTCCGCCGCTGCCCGCGGATGCCGACGAGCCGGTCGTCGCCGCCGGGGCCGGCACCACGGGCAACAACGCGGCTGCCACGCTGCAGCTGTTCAAGCCCGACGGGAACAGCAGCCTGGACATGGTCACTTACGAGGACCTGGTCCAGACGGTGGTGGAGCCGAGACTGGCACGGATCCCCGGCGTTTCGCGGGTCCGGCTCGAGTCCCAGCGCCAGCGACAGATAGCAGTCAACATCGACCCGTACCGGCTGGCCGGGATGGGCGTCGCCATCGACGACGTGACGCGTGCGCTGCGCCGGGCGACCGACGTGTCCGGGGGCTTTGCCGATGTGGGCCGGCGCCAGTACACCGTCCGGTTCGCCGGCAGCTACGACATCGACAAGCTGGGCGAACTGGTGGTCGGCTGGCGAAACTCCCAGCCGGTCTACCTGCGCGACGTGGCGGACATCGAGACAGGCTGGATGGACCGCAACGGCTTCTCGCACCGCAACGGACACTCCTCCTACTACATCCGCCTCGAACGCGGCAACAATACCAACACGGTACAGCTTCTGGACTCGCTGAAGGAGGCCATCACGGAGCTCAACGACGGGCCGCTGGGGCGCGCCGACCTGACGCTCGAGCTCAGTTTCGATGCTTCGCTGCACATCCGGCGGGCGATCTCGCTCGTCCAGGGCAACCTGCTGCTCGGGCTCGCCCTGTCGAGTCTCGTGCTGTTCTATTTCCTGCGGATCATGCGCGCGACGCTCGTGATCGCGCTGAGCATTCCCCTGTCGCTGATGGGCGCATTCCTGGCGCTGCAGGCGACGGGACATAGCCTCAATGTCATTTCACTTGCGGGCCTGGCATTCGCCGTCGGGCTGGCGATGGACGCCTCGATCATCGTGCAGGAGAACATCATGCGCCTCGGCCAGGAGGGCATGGGCAGGCGGGAGGCGGCCGTGAAGGGCGCCGGACAGGTCTCGGCGGCACTGATCTCCTCGACGCTGACAACCGTCGCAATCTTCGTTCCGATCATGTTCATCGAGGGTATCGAGGGCCAGCTGTTCCGGGACCTCGCGATCACGCTGTCTGCGGCGGTGCTGACTTCGCTCGTGGTATCGCTGACCATCCTGCCGATGTTCACGGCGCACGCCGTGTCGGAGGACGTGCCGATCGATCCGCTCAAGGATTACTGGATCCGGCTCTCGGACTGGATCGCAGTCCGCATCTCCACGTACCAGGATCGCCGCCGTTGGGCGGCCTGGATTCTCGGGCTTTGCGTCGGAGCCAGCGTGTTGCTGATGCCCAAGGTCGACTTCCTGCCGAAGGCCGACGTCGACGCGATCGAAAGCTACCTGGACCTGCCGCCGGGCACCAACCTGGACACCGTCGAGTCCGAGATATTCGGCAGGATCGAGCAGCGCCTGAAGCCCTATTACGAAGGGACAAAAGAGCCAAGGATCCGCGGATACAACGTCGGCGTCGGGCCGGGCTGGGCGACCTTGTTCCTCTACCCGGCCGAACCCGAGGGCGTGGAACCGATGATCGAGATCCTGCGCAAGGAGATCCTCGCCGACCTGCCCGACGTCGAGCCGTTCGTGCAACGCGCATCGATGATCCAGGTGGATGGAGGCGGCGGGCGCAGCATCGCCATTGACATCCGCGGCGCGGACCTCGAGACGCTCATGGCCATCGGCACGGTCGGCATGAAGAAGGTCAAGACCCTGTGGGAGGATGTGAGTGCCTGGGCGCAACCGGCGCTCGCCATGAACCAGCCGGAGTTGCGCATCCTGCCCGACGACAAGCGCCTGGGACAGGCCGGCATCGATCGCGCGACGCTCGCCGACACGGTGCGCGCGCTGACGGACGGGCTCTACGCCGGCGAGCACTTCGACGGCAACCGGCGCTACGATCTGATAGTCCACGGACCCGGCTGGAGCACACCCGAGGATCTCGCCAGCACGCCGATCGCGACGCCCATGGCTGGGGTACAGACGATCGGCGAGCTCGCGCGGATTGAATACACGGTCGGCCCGGTGCAACTGCAGCGGGTCGACGGACTGCGCACCGTCACGATCAACGTGCTGCCACCGGAGCATGTCACCCTGGAGGAAGCGATCGAGCGGCTCCAGGCGGAACTCACTCCCGAGATCGAAGGCATGCTGCCTCCCGGCGCTTCCGTTCGCTACCGGGGCAGCGCCGACCGGCTCGAACAGGCAGTCAACAAGATGGTGCTCAATTTCTCAATCGCCGTGCTGATCCTGTTCGCGATCATGGCGGCGATCTTCCGCTCCGCCTGGGACAGCCTCCTGGTCCTGCTGGTCATGCCACCGGCCATCGCGGGAGGCGTCATCGCGCTCAAGATTTTCAACTTGTTCAGTTACCAGTCGCTCGACATGCTGACCATGATCGGGTTCATCATCCTGCTCGGGCTCGTGGTCAACAATGCCATCCTGCTGGTTGACCAGACGCGGTCCATGGAGCGCTCCGGAATCGACCGCAAGCAGGCGATCCGGGATGCGATCCGGATCCGGGCCCGCGCGATCTTCATGAGTACGCTGACCAGCATCTTCGGCATGCTGCCGCTGATGCTGGTGCCAGGTGTGGGCTCAGAGATCTACCGGGGACTGGCTGCCGTAATCGTCGGCGGGATGACCTGCACCGCGGCCCTGACGCTCCTGCTGATGCCGAGTCTGCTGGGTATGGGCAAGCCGCTGCACGAGCGTCGGGCCCGGGACATGCAGGTCGCGCAGGTGGAGGGATCGGGTGCATGATGAAGATAGCTAGGCGTGTTTCTGCCGTCGTGGCGTTTCTGCTGCTGCCAGCGGCCGTGCTCGGGCAGGGCGACGCGGCCGCGATCGTCGAGACCGCCAAGGTCGAGCGTATCGAGATGGTCGCTCGGCTGCCGCTCAACGGCAGCGTCTTCAGCCGCAACGACGTCGCCGTGACCGCCGTCGTCGCGGGAGAACTGGACTGGGTAGCGGAACCCGGCACCCGCATCAAGGCCGGGC
>DATHZW010000263.1:0-4705 GCA_035458405.1 Steroidobacteraceae bacterium
CCTCGTGCAGCGCCTCGGACAGGGTCGGATGCGCGTGGATCGTGCGCTGCAGGTCCTCGCTGCTGGCCGAATACTCCATGGC
Source organism: Steroidobacteraceae bacterium (assembly GCA_035458405.1). Taxonomy (GTDB): domain Bacteria; phylum Pseudomonadota; class Gammaproteobacteria; order Steroidobacterales; family Steroidobacteraceae; genus SG8-30. The sequence goes on from DATHZW010000263.1 coordinate 83, forward strand.
CAGCACCGCCTCGGCGATCAACTCGCCTGCCATCGGGCCGACGACGTGCACGCCCAGGATCTCGTCGTCGTCCACCGCGGCCACCAGCTTGCAGAATCCCGCCGGAGCTTCCATCGCCCGGGCCCTGCCGCTTGCCGCGAACGGGAAGCTGCCGACCTTGTAGGCGCGGCCGCTCGCCTTCACCTGCTCCTCGGTCAGGCCGACCCAGGCGATCTCCGGCGCCGTGTAGATGACCGAAGGAATCACCTTGTAGTTGACCTCGGCGTACAGGCCGGCGATGGCATCGGCCACGGCGACGCCCTCCTCCTTGCCCTTGTGCGCCAGCATGGGTCCGCGCACGCAGTCGCCGACCGCGAAGACCCCCGCCGCCGCGGTCCTGCAGTGGTCGTCCACCTTGATGAAGCCCCGCTCGTCGATTTCCACCCCGGTGCCTTCCGCCAGCAGTCCCTGGGTGAATGGACGCCGTCCGATCGCGACCACCAGCTTGTCGACGGCGAGCGACTGCTCGCCCTTGGCGTCCGTGAAGCTGACCGCGACCTCGCCCTTGGCCAGCTTGGCGCCGGTCACCTTGGCGCCCAGGCGGATGTCGAGTCCCAGCTTCTTGAAGTGTCGGAGCGCCTCACGCGCGACTTGCGCGTCCGCCATCGGCAGGAAGTCCGGCAGGGCCTCGAGCACCACGACCTCAGCGCCGAGCCGCCTCCAGACGCTGCCCAGTTCGAGGCCGATGACGCCGGCGCCGATCACGCCCAGGCGCTTCGGCACCGCGTCGAACTCGAGCGCGCCCCAGGAATCGACGATGTGCCGGCCGTCGAACGGCGCGCTCTTCAGTTCCATGGGCTGCGAGCCCGAGGCCAGGATCACGTGTTTCGCCTGCAGCGTTCGCTTGGCGCCGTCGTGGGCCGTGAACTCGACCTTGAGCCCCGGCAGCAGCCTGCCATGCCCCTGCAGCGGCGTCACGCCGGCGGACTTGAACAGCGCGAGGATTCCCTGGGTGCTCTGCTTGACGATGCCCGCCTTGCGCTTCTGCATGGCGGCGACGTCGAACTTCACCTCGCCGAGCTGGATGCCGTGGGCCTTGAACTCGTGCTGGGCGCGATGCACCAGCTCGGAGGACTCCAGCAGCGCCTTGGACGGAATACAGCCTGCGTTCAGGCAGGTGCCGCCGAAGCTGTGGCTGCCGTCGTAGTTCTTCCATTCGTCGATGCAGGCCACGGACAGCTTGTTCTGGGCCGCGCGAATAGCCGCGGGATAGCCTGCCGGGCCACCGCCGATCACCACCACGTCGAAATTGTCTGACATCACTGATACCCCATTAGACCTGCAGCAGGAGCCGCGCCGGATCTTCGATCGCGTCCTTGACCGCGACCAGGAACTGCACGGCCTCGCGACCGTCGATGATGCGGTGATCGTAGGTCATCGCCAGGTACATCATGGGCCTGACCACGACCTGCCCGCCCACGACCATCGGCCGCGGCTGGATCTTGTGCATGCCGAGGATCGCGCTCTGCGGCGCGTTCACGATCGGCGTGGACATCAGCGAGCCGAATACACCGCCGTTCGTGATCGAGAAGGTGCCGCCGGTCAGCTCCTCGAGCGTGATCGTGCCCTCGCGCGCACGGTTGGCGTAGCCGGTCACGGCCTTTTCGATGTCCGCGAAACTCATGGCATCCGCGTCGCGGAGGATCGGCACCACCAGCCCGCGGTCCGTCGATACCGCGACGCCGACGTCGAAGTACTCGTGGTAGACGATGTCGCTGCCCTCCACCGAGGCGTTGACGACCGGGAAGCGCTTGAGCGCCTCGACGCAGGCCTTGACGAAGAACGACATGAACCCGAGCCGCACGCCATGCTTCTTCTCGAAGGCGTCCTTGTAGCGCCCACGCAGGTCATTGAGCGCCTGCATGTCCACCTCGTTGAAAGTGGTCAGCAGCGCCTGGGTCGCCTGCGCCTCCACCAGTCGCTGCGCGATGCGGGTCCGCAGCCGTGTCATCGGCACGCGCTGCTCGGTCCGGCCACCCGGCGCCGCGGGTGCCGCGGCCGCCGCCACCCTGGCCGGCGGTGGCGGTGGCGCCGGCGCCGGCTCCGGCTTTCCGCTCAGATGCTGAACGACGTCGCCCTTGGTGATGCGCCCATCGCGTCCCGAGCCCGGGATGCTCGTCGCGTTGAGCTTGTTCTCCTCGACCAGGCGCTTCGCGGCCGGCGAAAGCTTCGCGGCCGAGCCGGTGTCGACGGCGGCCTCCGGCTTGCCCTCGGCGCCGCCGCCCGTTTCCGCGGGGGCGGCAGCTGCCGCCGCGGCGGCAGTGCCTTCGGCAATCACCGCCAGCAGCTCGCCGCTGGTGACGGTCGAACCGGTCTCGGCCTTCAGCTCCTGGATGACCCCGTCGACCGGCGAAGGAACTTCCAGGACCACCTTGTCGGTCTCGAGGTCGGCCAGGTTCTCGTCGCGACGGACGGAATCGCCGGGCTGTTTGTGCCAGGCCACCAGCGTGGCGTCGGACACCGACTCCGGCAGTTGGGGAACGCGGACTTCAACGGTCATGAGCTTTTCCTGACAGGCTGTAGTGTCAATCGGTGGGTGTCGCGGTGCGTGGTCTCGGTGGTCGCGGCGCGCAGCGCCGCCTCGACCAGATCGCGCTGCTGCTCGACGTGCAGCTGGTAGATGCCGGTGGCGGGCGCCGCGGCGCCGGGTCGGCCGGCGTACAGCAGCTCCTGCGTTCGCCCGAGCCGCTCCTGCAGGCGGTGGCGGATCTGGTACCACGCGCCCTGGTTCTGCGGCTCTTCCTGGCACCAGACGACCTCGCGGGCGTTCGAGTAGCGTTCGATGACCGCTCCGTACTCGTCGATCGGGAACGGGTAGAGCTGCTCCAGGCGCACCAGCACGACGTCGTCGAGTTGCTCCGCCCGCCGCTGCTCGAGCAGGTCGTAGTAGACCTTGCCGCTGCACAGGACGATGCGCCGGACCTGCGCCGGGTCGATGGCGTCCACCTCGTCGATCAGGGTGTGGAAGCGGCCGCTGGTCAGTTCATCGAGGGTCGAGGTCGCCAGCTTGTGGCGCAGCAGGCTCTTCGGCGTCATCACGACGAGCGGCTTGCGCAGCCCGCGCAGCATCTGCCGCCGCAGCATGTGGAACATCTGGGCGGGCGTCGACGGTACGCAGACCTGGTTGTTCATCTCGGCGGACATCTGCAGGAAGCGCTCGAGCCGCGCGGAACTGTGCTCCGGCCCCTGCCCCTCGTAGCCGTGCGGCAGGAACAGCGTCAGGCCCGACACGCGGTTCCACTTCGCCTCGCAGGAGGTGATGAACTGGTCGATGATGACCTGGGCGCCATTGGCGAAGTCGCCGAACTGGCCCTCCCAGATGATCAGCGAATCCGGGTCGGTGGTCGAGTAGCCGAACTCGAACCCCATCACCGCTTCCTCGGAGAGCACCGAGTCGATGACCCGGAAATTGGGCTGGCCCTCGAAGAGAGCGGCGAGCGCCACGTGCCGGCGCCCCGTGCCCTGGTCGTGCAGTACCGCATGACGATGGAAGAAGGTGCCGCGGCCGGCATCCTGCCCGGTCAGGCGCACCTTGAAGCCGTCCTTGAGCACCGCCGCATACGCCATCGTCTCGGCCGCACCCCAGTCCAGCGGTATCTCGCCCGCGTACATGCGCTTGCGGTCATCGATGATCCGCGCGACGCGCGGATGCAGCGTGAAGCCGGCCGGTACCGACGTGAGCTTGCGCCCGAACTCCTGCAGTGGCCCCAGCGGCAGCGAGGTCGTGATCGGTTCGGACCAGCTCGCCTCCATGTGGCGACTCCAGTCCACCGTGAACTTGTTGCCGGTCGTGCCCACGAACGCGCGGGCCTGCGGCTTGCCCTCGTCCAGCCCGTCGCGGTATTTCCTGACCATCATCCCGGCATCGTCCTCGCCGACGACGCCTTCCGCCGCCAGCGCCTGGGCATAAAGCTGCCGCGCGGTGGCGTGCTTGCGGATCACCTGGTACATCATCGGCTGCGTGGCGGCCGGCTCGTCGGCCTCGTTGTGGCCGTGGCGGCGGTAGCAGACCAGGTCGATCACCACGTCCTTGTGGAAATGCATCCGGTATTCGAGCGCCAGCCGGGCCACGAAGACCACTGCTTCGGGATCGTCCGCGTTCACGTGCAGGATCGGCGCCTCGACCATCTTCGCCACGTCGCTGCAGTAGAGCGTGGAGCGCGCGTCATGCGGGTCGCTGGTCGTGAAACCGACCTGGTTGTTGATGATCACGTGCAGCGTCCCGCCCGTGGAGAAGCCGCGTGCCTGCGACAGCTGCAAGGTCTCCATGACCACGCCCTGACCGGCGAAGGCCGCGTCGCCATGGATCAGGACCGGCACCACGCTGTCGCCGACCGAATCGCCGCGCCGGTCCTGGCGCGCGCGCACCGAGCCCTCGACCACGGGATTCACGACCTCGAGGTGCGAGGGGTTGAAGGCCAGCGCCACGTGGACGTCGCCGCCCGGCGTCCTGAGGTCCGCGGAGAAGCCCTTGTGGTACTTGACGTCGCCGGAGCCCATCAGCTTCGAGGTGTCGTAGCCGCCCTCGAACTCGGAGAACAGGTCCGCGGGCGACTTGCCCAGCACGTTGACCAGCACGTTGAG
>DATHZW010000264.1:0-7368 GCA_035458405.1 Steroidobacteraceae bacterium
CTCGAGCAACCCCAGCAGGTCCTCCGGCGCGATCGGCTTCAGCACGTAGACGCGCGCCCGCGACAGCAGCGCGGCGTTGACCTCGAATGACGGGTTTTCCGTGGTCGCCCCGACGAAGACGATCGTTCCGTCCTCGACGTAAGGCAGGAAGGTGTCCTGCTGCGACTTGTTGAAACGATGCACCTCGTCGAGGAACAGCACGGTCGGCCGGCCGGTCGACGCGCGCGACTGGCGCGCCGCCTCGACGATCTGGCGGATGTCCTTGACCCCGGCCAGCACGGCCGACAGCGATTCGAAACGGGCGTCGCAGGAGCGGGCCACGAGCCTGGCCAGCGTCGTCTTGCCGGTGCCGGGGGGGCCCCAGAGGATCATCGAGTGCGGCGTGCCCGTCGCGATCAACCTCGAGAGTGCACGGCCCTCGCCCAGCAGGTGCGGCTGGCCGACGAGTTCGTCCAGCGTCGCCGGACGCATGCGGTCCGCCAGCGGGCGCCAGGCGTCCGCGGCAGGCTCGAGTGGCAGGGGATCCTGGGGTGAACTCACCGCCGTAGTGTAATCGCCCGCGGCACTGTCCTGGGTCTACGACCCGGCGCCGAGCATCCGCTCGACGCGCGCGGCCCAGCCGCCGAGGCCCAGGTAGGCCAGCGCCAGGGCCAGTGCGATGCCCGCACCGTTGGCGACGAGGTCGAGTCCGTCCGGCTCGCGGGTGACGGTCAGCAGCCCCTGCGCGGCTTCCAGGGCTGCGCCGAGGGCGAAGGCGGCCAGCGCGGCCCAGGCGTACCGGCGCCGCACCACCAGGCCCGCCAGCCACAGCGTCAGCGCGAAATAGGCGCCGGCGTGCTCGAACTTGTCATTTACTCCCACCGTCGCCACCAGCGGCCCCGGCAGCAGGCTGCCGATGACGATTCCGGCCGCGATCAGCAGCGCACCGGCCAGCCAGAGCCTGCGATGGACCAGCGGCAGCACGGTCAGCGGGGCGCCGCGGTGCCGACCACATCGACTCCCGGCGGTGGTACGAAAGTGAACGAGTCGGCAGGCAGCTTCGGGTTGCGCTCGACGGCCAGGAAATCGATGCGGGTCGTCTGCCCCAGCCGGTCGACGAGATCCATGCGCGCCAGCTCGTTACCGCGGAATCCCAGGCGGATCCTGCGGAAATCCGTTTCTTCGAGCCTTGGCGCCAGCTCCACCCAGTCGAGCCCGTCCGCCTGCCCGCCGTCCGAGGCGATGAACGACTCGTCGACGCCGCCCCGGCCGGACAACAGCATGGCCGGCGTGGTGGACAGGGAGTCGCCCAGGCTGCGAACCGTCACCTGCTCCAGCTCGGCGTCATACAACCAGACCGTCTTGCCGTCGCTGACCAGGAGTTGCTCGGAGGGATGGCGGTACTCCCAGCGGAAGCGGCCGGGCTTTTCCAGCAGCAGTGTCCCGTCCGCCCGCTCGCGGATGGCACCGGCGGCATCGAGGACCTCCTGGCGGAAGTCGGCGCGCAGGGTCGAGAGTCGCTCGACGTAGCGTTCCACGCGCTGGATGTCCCGCGCCTCGGCCCAGGCCGTGCCCGCCGTGGGCGGCAGGCCGGCGCTGGTGACCAGGAGAAACAACGCGCCCAGCAGTGAACGATGCACGGGGATGTCAGTCCTCCGGCGGCGGCGCCACGAGCACTTCGCGGCTGCCGTTGGACTGCAGCGGCCCGACGAGGCCCGCCGCTTCCATGGTCTCGACCAGTCGCGCCGCGCGGTTGTAGCCGATCTTGAGCCGTCGCTGGACGCCCGATACCGAGGCCTTGCGCGTCTCGGTCACGATACGCACGGCCTCGTCGTAGAGGGGGTCCTGTTCGGCATCGACACCGACCTCGCCACCATCGCCATTCTCGTCCGACAGGCCCGGCACCAGGCCTTGCGGGCCCGACAGCACCTCCTCGACGTAGACCGGCTCGACGGTCGAGCGCAAGGACTCGACGACGCGATGCACCTCCTGGTCCGAGACGAACGCGCCGTGCACGCGATTCGGCAGCGCCGTGCCGGGCGGCATGTACAGCATGTCGCCATGGCCGAGCAACGACTCGGCGCCGCTCTGGTCGAGGATCGTGCGCGAGTCCACCTTGGCCGAGACCTGGAAGGCGATCCTGCAGGGTATGTTCGCCTTGATCAGGCCGGTGATCACGTCCACCGACGGGCGCTGCGTGGCAAGGATCAGGTGGATGCCGGAGGCGCGCGCCTTCTGCGCCAGCCGCGCGATCAGCTCCTCGACCTTCTTGCCGACGATCATCATCAGGTCGGCCAGTTCGTCGATGAAGACGACGATATAGGGCGCGGGCTGCAGCCGGGGGATCTCGCCCTGGTACTTGCCGGCCTTGAAGAGGCTCTCGACCAGCGGATCCACCAGCGGCTTGCCGGCCGCCTCGGCGTCGCGGATCTTGCGGTTCATGCCGGCCAGGTTGCGCACCCCGAGGGCGGCCATCAGCTGGTAGCGGCGTTCCATCTCGGCCACGCACCAGCGCAGCGCGTTGGCAGCCTGCTTCATGTCCGTCACGACCGGCGCCAGCAGGTGCGGGATGCCCTCGTAGACGGACAGCTCGAGCATCTTCGGATCCACCATGATCAGGCGGACCTGCTCGGCCGTGCTCTTGTAGAGCAGCGACAACACCATCGCGTTGATGGCGACCGACTTGCCGGAGCCGGTGGTGCCCGCGATCAGCAGGTGCGGCATGCGCGCCAGGTCGACCACGATCGGCGCGCCGCCGATGTCCTTGCCCAGCGCCAGCGCCAGCGGGGAACCCATGTCGTCGTAGGCCCTGGACTTGATGATCTCGCCGAGCGTGACCAGCTCGCGCTTCTCGTTCGGGATTTCCAGTCCGACGACCGACTTGCCCGGGATGACCTCGACCACGCGCACGCTGATGGCCGACAGCGCGCGCGCCAGGTCCTTGGCCAGCGCGCTGATCTGGCTCACCTTGACGCCCGGCGCGGGCTTCAGCTCGAAACGCGTCACGACCGGGCCCGGCTGGACCGCGACGACCTCGACGTCGACGCCGAAGTCCTTGAGCTTGATTTCCACCAGCCGCGACATCGCCTCGAGCGCTTCGGGCGAATAGCTGGGCTCGCGCGGCGGGGCGTCGTCGAGCAGCTTCAGCTCCGGCAGGTCCTTGGACGCCGGCTTGGCGAACATGGAGACCTGGCGCTCCTTCTCGACGCGCTCGCTCTTCTCCAGCATGGGCGGCGCCGACGCCTCGATCTTCGGCGGCGTCCGCGCGGCCGACTTGCGCTTGCCTTCGCGAACGACCGCCTCGCGCAGCTGGCGCGACTCGCGGCCGGCGGCGTGGTCGCGGGCCGAGCTGATCCTCGACTGCACGAAAGCGAAGGCGCGCAGGATCCAGTGGCCGATGAAGTCCATGACGGCCAGCCACGAGACGCCCGTGAACAGCTGGACGCCCGCGAACCAGAAGGCGAGCAGGATCAGGGTCGCGCCCAGGAAGGAAGCGGCCCCGGCCAGGCTCTCGCCGACCAGGCTGCCGAGCACGCCGCCCGCGGTCGACTGCAGCGGGCCGGCATCGAAGTGCAGCGTGGCGAGCCCGCAGCTCGTCACCAGCGCCAGGACCAGGCCGATGGCCCGCAGCGCCACCGTGCTGCGCACCGCGGCGGCGGCGCCGTCGTGCTTGAAGGCCAGCCACCCGCCGTAGCCGATGGCGACCGCAAAAAGGTAGGCGGGAAGCCCGAACAGCATGAACAGGATGTCCGCCGTCCACGCGCCGAGCGGGCCGATCAGGTTGCCGACCTGCCCCGGCTCGCCGGTGTAGCTGAAGCTGGCATCCGACGGATCGAAGCTCGCCAGCGCCAGCAGCAGCACCAGCGCCGCTGCGGCCAGCACCCAGAACGCGGCTTCGCGCAGGCCACGCACCATGGCCGGCTCGAGCTTGACCTCCTCGGACTCCTGCCCTCGCGCCGCTGTTGCCAACCTAGTGATCCTTGATATCAGGTATAGGACGTAAGGTATTGATCATACGAGACTTAGATCTGGTGCCGCAAGAAGTACCGGCGTCCCGGCGACCCATCCCGGGCAATTCCGCGCCCGAGGCTTTATTCGCGGGGCCGCGTCACCTAGGATTGCGCGTCTTGCGGGGCCAGAGGCCCGCCCCAGGAAATCCGCGGAGACTATACATGAGCACCCCCCGGCACACGCGCCTCGCCATCCTCGGTTCCGGTCCCGCCGGTTATACCGCCGCCGTCTACGCCGCCCGGGCGAACCGCGCGCCGCTGCTGATCACGGGTCTCGAGCCGGGCGGCCAGCTGATGACCACCACCGAGGTCGACAACTGGCCGGGCGACGTCGAAGGCCTGCTCGGACCGGACCTGATGGACCGCATGCGGCGCCACGCCGAGCGCTTCGGCGTCGAAATGGTGCCCGACCACATCGAGTCGGTGGACCTCGCGCAGCGGCCGTTCAGGCTCCGCGGCGATTCCGCCGAGTACACCTGCGACGCACTGATCATCGCGACCGGCGCCTCGGCACGCTACCTTGGACTCGACTCCGAGACGAAGTTCCGCGGCCGCGGCGTATCGGCCTGCGCCACCTGCGACGGGTTCTTCTACCGCGAGCAGCCCGTCGTGGTCGTCGGCGGCGGCAACACCGCGGTCGAGGAGGCCCTCTACCTGGCCAACCTCGCCTCCCACGTCACGCTGATCCACCGGCGCGACAAGCTGCGCTCCGAGAAGATCCTGCAGGACCGTCTCTTCGAACTGGAGAAATCCGGCAAGGTGACCCTGATGTGGAATCACGTGGTCGAGGAAGTCCTCGGCGACGAATCGGGCGTCACCGGCGTGCGGGTGCGCGACGTGACAACCGGATCCGCCAGCGAGGTCACCGTGCCCGGCGTATTCATCGCGGTCGGACACTCGCCCAACACGCAGATGTTCCAGGGACAGCTGGACATGAATGGCGGCTACATCGTCGTGAAATCCGGCATCTCGGGCGATGCGACCGCGACCAGCGTGCCCGGGGTCTTTGCCGCGGGCGACGTCGCCGACCACGTTTACCGCCAGGCCGTCACCTCCGCCGGCACTGGCTGCATGGCAGCGCTGGACGCCGACCGCTACCTGGAGCGACTCGACGTCCAGGGCTGAGCCGGCCGGTGCCGAACGTCCGCATCCTGGAATCGATCGAGGACACGAGCGCGGCCGACTGGAACGCGCTCGATCTCGGCGGCCGGCCGTTCCTGCGTCGCGAGTTCCTTGCGGCCTGCGAGCGCAGCGGCTCGGCGGCGCCGGCCACCGGCTGGACGCCCCGGCACCTGCTGGCGGAATCGGCCGGCACGCTGGTCGGCGCCATGCCGCTCTACCTCAAGTCGCATTCCTGGGGAGAATTCGTCTTCGACTTCGCCTGGGCGCGCGCCTACGAGCAGCACGGCCTCGACTACTACCCGAAGCTGGTCTCGGCCGTCCCGTTTACGCCGGCCACCGGGCCGAGGCTGCTCGTTCACCCCGCCGCCGACGCGACGCAGGTGCGCGGGGCATTGCTGCAGGCTGCGCGGCAGCTCGCCCGCGACCTCGGCGCCAGCGGCCTCCACGCCCTGTTCGTCGGCGAGGAGGAGCACGACTGGCTGTCGGGCCAGGGCTTGCTGGCCAGGCTCGACTGCCAGTTCCACTGGCACAACCGCCAGTACGGCTCATTCGAGGACTTCCTCGGCACCTTCACCGCGGAAAAGCGCAAGAAGGCCCGGCGGGAACGGCGCCGCGTGCAGGAGGCCGGCATCCGCTTCGTGGAGCTGCATGGCGACGAGCTCGCGGGCGACGTCCTCGAGGCCGTCTACGCGCTCCACGCGAGGACCTTCGCGGAGCGTGGCAATCCCCCGTATTTCTCGCTGGGCTTCTTTCAGGAGATCGCCAGGACCATGCCGGAGGCGTTGATGGTCAAGCTGGCGACGCTGGGGCGTGAACCCGTCGCCTGCGCCATCTTCCTGCGCGGGGCCGACACCTTGTACGGGCGCTATTGGGGCGCCGCGGGCGACTTCCACAGCCTGCACTTCGAGGCCTGCTACTACCAGGGGATCGACTACTGCATCCGCGAGGGACTCGCGTCCTTCGAGCCGGGCACGCAGGGCGAGCACAAGGTCGCGCGGGGGTTCTCGCCGACCCCCGTCTGGTCCATGCACGAGGTCCGGCACCCGGCATTCCAGGCCGCCATCGGCGAGTACCTGGGGCGGGAACGCGCCCATGTCGAGGCCTATATGGACGCAATACGTGCACACGTGCCCTTCCGGCGCGCCGAGCCTCAGGCTAACCTCCACCCCGATGTCGGGAGTGATCTTCCTCGGTGAGATGGATCCGCCTGAGGCGTTGCCGCCGACCCGGCTCGCCCTGAGGGAGCCCAACGGCCTGCTGGCGGTCGGCGGCGCGCTGACGCCGGAATGGCTGCTGCACGCCTACCGGCGCGGCGTCTTTCCCTGGTACTCCGACGGCCAGCCGATCCTGTGGTGGACGCCCGATCCGCGCGCCGTGCTGTTCCCGGTGGAATTTCACCGCTCGCGCAGCCTCGAGAAGTCGATCCGCAATCGCGGCTTCGAGGTTCGACGGGACACCGCATTCGAGGGGGTCCTTGCCGGCTGCGCAGCGCCCCGGCAGAGCGAGCACGGCACCTGGATCACGCCGGCCATGCACCGCTCCTACGCCGAGCTGCACGACCGTGGCATGGCGCACTCCTTCGAGGTCTGGCAGCGGGACGAGCTCGTCGGTGGCCTCTACGGCGTGGCAATCGGCCGGGTTTTCTTCGGCGAGTCGATGTTTTCCCGCGTCCGGGACGCCTCGAAGGTCGCGCTGGCCTGCCTGGTCACCGAGTGCCTCGCGCGCGGCATCGCACTGATCGACTGCCAGATGGCGACCGACCACCTTGCCTCCCTGGGCAGCCGGTGCATACCGCGGGCCACGTTCGAAAAGCTGCTGGACAAGCTGTGCCCGGAACCCGTGGATCTGTGGCGCGGATGAGACACCGAATTGCGCTGGAGTCCTGCGTACGGCACAATCCGCGCGCCATTTGCGACAGCTGCGAGGCTGGATGTCCAAGGAAGATGCAATTCAGATGGAGGGAGAGGTCGTCGAGACCCTTCCCAACACGACGTTTCGGGTGAAGCTCAAGAACGGTCACATCGTCACGGCCCACATCTCGGGAAAGATGCGCAAGCACTACATCCGCATCCTCACGGGAGACGCGGTCACGGTGGAGCTGACGCCCTACGACCTGAGCAAGGGCCGCATCGTCTACCGCGCCCGCTGAGCTTTCCGAAACCCTGACGCAGGACCCCCGCGACGCAGCGCGACGCGGGGGTTGTTCGTTCTTGAGAACGGCCGCGGCGCCTCACGCGGCCCGGAGGTGTCAGGCACC
>DATHZW010000265.1:0-2305 GCA_035458405.1 Steroidobacteraceae bacterium
GGATGCACAACCGCGTCAGGATGATCGTCGCCTCGCTGCTGACCAAGAACCTGTTCATGCCGTGGCGCGAGGGCGCCCGCTGGTTCTGGGACACGCTGGTCGACGCGGACCTGGCGAACAACACGCTCGGCTGGCAGTGGACCGCCGGCTGCGGTGCGGATGCGGCGCCTTATTACCGGGTCTTCAACCCGGTCCTGCAGGCGGAGAAGTTCGACCCGGAGCGTCGCTACATCCGCCGCTGGGTTCCCGAACTCGCGGCGCTGCCCGACAAGTGGGTCCACTGCCCCTGGCTGGCGCCGGAGCAGGTGCTGGACGCGGCCGGCGTCGCTCTCGGCAGCACCTATCCGATGCCTATCGTCGATCCCCGCGCCAGCCGCGACGAGGCGCTGCAGCGATTCGCGATGCTCAAGCGCGACAAGCCCTGAACTCCGCGAATCCATCGGCGGCGGTGATGCGAAGGGGTTTCAGCGCATCCGAGCGGCGGGGCCGATCAGGCGGCGGCGCCTCGATCTCGCATGGTTTCAAATACTTACGTGCCTTCCCTGTCCGGTCCGTCAGGAACGCGGCGGACTCAGGGGGTAGACTGGCAGCGGCATGGGAGATACGCCGGCCCCGAGCCGGGAAGGACAGCATGAACCGGATCGCGACGACAGAGAGCGAGGGCAGGCGGCGCTGGTTGAAGGTATTCGCCAGATGGGTTGCGGCGGACCATGCGGAGCTGCCGGAACCGGCGCAACCGGGGGCGATCGACTGGGCGCGGATCGTCCCGTTCATCCTCGTGCACCTCGCCTGCCTGGCGGTCATCTGGGTCGGCGTGAGTCCCGTTGCGGTGGCGGTAGCGGTCGCCCTGTACCTGGTCCGGATGTTCGCCATCACCGGCTTCTACCACCGCTATTTCTCGCACCGCAGCTTCAGGACCTCGCGCGCGGCGCAGTTTGTCTTCGGCGTCATCGGCGCCAGCGCGGTGCAGCGGGGACCGATCTGGTGGGCCGCCCATCACCGGCAGCACCACGCCTACTCCGACCTGCCCGAGGACCCGCACTCCCCCGTGCACCGTGGCTTCCTGGTCAGCCACATGGGCTGGTTCCTGACACAGGGCGGCTTCCGCCCCGACCTCAAGCGCGTCGGTGACCTGCTGCGGTATCCGGAGCTGCGCTGGCTCGATCGCTTCGACATCGCGGTTCCCGTGCTGCTCGCCACCGGGCTGTTCATCACCGGCGAGTGGCTCGAAGCCAGCCGTCCGGCACTGGGCACGGACGGCTGGCAGATGCTGGTCTGGGGGTTCTTCATCTCGACCGTGGTGCTGTACCACGCCACCTACACCATCAACTCGCTGTGCCACATCTTCGGCCGGCGCCGCTATCCGACGCGCGACCAGAGCCGCAACAACTTCTGGCTGGCCCTGCTCACGCTGGGCGAGGGCTGGCACAACAACCACCATTACTACCCGTCCTCGGTGCGCCAGGGGTTCTACTGGTGGGAAATCGACCTGACCTACTACGGGCTGCGCCTGCTGGCCGCGCTCGGGATCATCCGGGACCTGAAGTCGATCCCCGCCGAGGTGCGCGACGCCAGGCCGGGAGAGCGCGCGTGAAAGTCGCGATCGTCGGCACGGGCATCGCCGGCCTGACCACGGCGGCCGGACTTGCCGACCGTCACGAACTGACGGTGTTCGAGGCCGCCGACTGGATCGGCGGGCACACCAACACGGTCGACGTCGAGGAGGACGGCGGGATCGTTGCAGTCGATACCGGCTTCATCGTCTTCAACGACTGGACCTATCCGAACTTCATCGCGCTGCTCAGGAAGCTCGGCGTGGCCTGGCAGGCTTCCAACATGAGCTTCAGCCTGCAGTGCGAGAAGACCGGGCTGGAATACAACGGCACCTCGCTCAACTCGCTGTTCGCGCAACGCAGGAACATCCTGCGGCCCTCCTTCCTGCACATGATCTGGGAGATCCTGCGCTTCAACCGCGAAGCGCCGCGATTCCTCGCAACGCAGGACGAGGCCACGACGCTCGGCGCCTGGCTGGAGTCGCGCGGCTTCGGCGGCGCCTTCGTCGAGCATTATGTCGTGCCGATGGGTCGCGCCATCTGGTCGGCCGATGAAGAGGCCATGCTCGGCTTCCCGGCGCGGTTCTTCATCGACTTCTTCCATCGTCACGGGTTCCTGTCGGTCGACAACCGGCCGCAATGGCAGGCCGTCACCGGCGGCTCGCGGGAGTATGTGCGCAAGCTGGTCTCCCCGTTCGCCAGCCGGATACGCGTTGCAACGCCGGTGGCCTCCGTCCGCCGCCTGCCACAGG
>DATHZW010000266.1:0-3702 GCA_035458405.1 Steroidobacteraceae bacterium
GGTTGCCGGACGAGAACGCAACCACGCCCGCGGCGCGTGCGGGCGGCGAGAGTTGCACCAGGCGATTGTAGGCGCCGCGAACCTTGAACGATCCGGTGTGCTGCAGCGGTTCCAGCTTCAGCAGCATCCGGCCTCCCGTGATCTCGTCCAGCGGGGTCGCGCCGAGCAGCGGTGTCTCGCGGACGACGCCGGCGAGACGGCCGGCCGCGGCGCGGACGTCGGCGGCTGTGGGCAGAATCTCGCTCATGACGTGTCTCCGGCGACTAGAATGTCGCGCTGTTCCAGGGGGCCCGTTGGAAGCACTGTTCACATCGACCCTGATCGTCGCCGTTGCCGAGATGGGTGACAAGACCCAGTTGCTGTCCTTCGTGCTGGCCGCGAGGTTCAAGCGCCCCTGGCCGATCGTGCTCGGCATCCTGCTGGCCACCCTGGCCAATCACTTCCTGGCGGGCGCGCTGGGTGCCTGGCTCGCCACGCTGATTTCGCCGGCGACGCTCAACTGGCTGGTGGCGCTGTCGTTCTTCGCCTTCGGGCTCTGGGCGCTGAAGCCCGACGAGCTGGAGGAGAATCCCTCGATGCCTTCCGCCGGCGTGTTCCTGACCACGCTGGTGGCGTTCTTCCTGGTCGAGATGGGCGACAAGACCCAGCTGGCCACCATCGCCCTGGCGGCGCGCTACGACTCGCTGGCATCGGTCGTGCTGGGCACCACCCTGGGAATGATGATCGCGAATGCCCCGGCCGTGTGGATGGGCGAGAAGCTCGCGCACCGGGTCAACATGCGGTACATGCGTTGGGTGGCAGCTGCGCTCTTCTTCCTGCTGGGGGCGTTGACGCTGTTGTTGCGGTGAGGCCGGCCTCGCATCACCGCGCGCGCGTGAGGATGCCGTCGCGCAGCAGCCGGAGCAGCCGTGGCAGCTCGTCTATCGGCTCGGAGCACTGCGGACCCTCGCAGACGTAGGCGACGGTCGATGCGCGGGGCCGCTTGCCGGCCAGGGCCTCGGGCAATGCCGGCTCTTCCGCGGGAATCGCGAACACCAGGCGGCGCGGGGCGTAGAGCATCGCCAGCGATGCCGACCAGGCCGGCAGGTCTGCGGCGGCGCCGCGCAGGATGACGACCTGGGGCGGGCTCAGGTGCTCCTCCAGCGCGGTCAGCATCATCGTATGCGCCTGCGGCGAGCGCCTGATCGAGGCCCAGCCGCCGCGCAGGCTGCGCTCGGCGGCGTCGAGGTAGCGCGTCTCGCCCAGCAGCCAGCCGAGGCGCGCCAGCGCGAATGCGGCCACCCCGTTGCCCGACGGCGTGGCTTCGTCGGCGAAACCCTTCGGGCGGTACAGCGGCGGGTCCTGGCCTTCGGCCGTGAACCAGAATCCGCCGCGCTCGCGGTCCTGGAAGCGTTCGAGCAAGGCGTCAGCCAGCAACCGGGCGAAGTCGAGGTCCTCGCTGCGCCAGCGCGTCTGCAGCAACTCCAGGATCCCGTCGAGCAGGAAGGCATGGTCATCGAGGTAGGCCGGGAAGCGCGCGCGGCCGTCCTTCCAGGCGGCGTAGAGCTGGCCGTCCTGCACGCATCGTGAGCGCAGGAAGTCCACTGCGCCGCTGGCGGCCGCAGCGAAATCGGGCCTGTCCAGTGCCCTGGAGGCGACCGCCAGGCCGCGGATCATCAGGCCATTCCAGGCGGTCAGGACCTTGTCGTCCCGCGCCGGCCAGATGCGCCGGTTGCGCACCGCCAGCAGCTTGGCGCGGGCGGCGTCGATGACCTCGGCCACCGCGGCCGGCGTCAGTCCCAGCTCCCCGGCGACGGCCTCCACGCTGACGAAGCAGTGCAGGTGCCAGCTGCCCTCGAAGTTGGCTTCACGGTCCAGCCCGTATCGCCTGGCGAAGGCGGCATATTCGCCGGCCGTCAGCAGTGCGCGGACTTCCTCGCGATCCCAGACGTAGAAGCGGCCCTCATGTCCCTCGGAGTCGGCATCCAGCGCGGAATGGAAGCCACCCTCGGGCGCGCGCATCTCGCGGATCGACCATTCCGCGGTTTCGACGGCGACACGGCGAAAGAAGCCGTCGCCGGTCGCAATCGCCGCCTGGGCGGTCAGCGCGAGCAACGGGCCGTTGTCGTAGAGCATCTTCTCGAAGTGCGGGATCATCCAGTAGGGATCCACCGAGTAGCGGCAGAATCCGCCGCCAAGCTGGTCGTAGAGCCCGCCCTCGGACATGCGCTTGAGTGTCAGGCTCGCCATGTAGAGCGCCTTCAGGTCCGGCTCGGTCTCGCTCGCTGTGGCCTGCCAGTCGCGCAGCAGGCGCTCGATACTGGCCGGATGCGGGAACTTAGGCGCGCCGCCGAACCCGCCGAACTTGTCGTCGAAGCTCGATTCCAGCTCGCTGCGCGCCGCGTCGATCGGCGCCCGCGAAAGCGGTTCGTCGCCGCCGGCGGGCGGGACGAGGTCGGCGAAGACTTCGCGCAGGGAACCGTTCTGGCGGCGGATGTCGTCGCGATGATCCCGGTAGTAAGCGGCCACCCGCTGCAGGACGTCCACGAAGCCGGGCATCCCGTAGCGCGGCTCCCTGGGGAAATAGGTGCCTGCGAAGAACGGGGTCAGGTCGTCCGGCGTGAGGAACATGGTCAGCGGCCAGCCGCCGCCGCGCTGCGTCAGGACCTGGTGGGCGATCTGGTAGACCTTGTCGAGATCGGGCCGCTCCTCGCGGTCGAGCTTGATGTTGACGAACAGGCTGTTCATGACCTCGGCGGTCGTGGGGTCCTCGAATGACTCGTGAGCCATCACGTGGCACCAGTGGCAGGCCGAGTAGCCGATGGACAGCAGGATCGGCCGGTCTTCCGCCATGGCGCGGGACAGCGCCTCGGCTCCCCACGGATACCAGTCCACGGGATTGCCGGCGTGCTGCAGCAGGTACGGGCTGGTCTCGGCGGCGAGGCGGTTCGTCGCCGGCGAATGCGATGCAGTCATGATGGGGGGTCCGTTCGCGGTAGAATCCCACAGACTATAGCAGCCCGCCCGGCGGTACCCGCCGCGATGGCGGACGCCGGCCGCCATCGCGTGCGGGCCGGAACGCCCAAGGAGTGTCTCGTGAACGACCAGCAACCCGACCCAGGCCGCGGGTCATCCGCGTCCCCGGCGGCGTCCGATCTGCCGCTGCTGCGACTCAAGCCCCACGAGGAACGCCGGCTCCAGGCGGGCCACCTGTGGATATTCTCCAACGAGATCGACGTCTCCGCGACGCCGCTGACCGCATTCGCGCCGGGGCAGTGCGTGCAGGTGCGCTCCAGTCGCGACCGCTTCCTCGGTTATGCCTACGTGAATCCGGCAACGTTGATCGCCGCGCGGATACTCGGGCGTGACCCGGTGCATCCGCCGGGCCGGCCGCTGCTGGTGCATCGCCTGAAGGTCGCGTTGTCGCTGCGTGAGCGCCTCTACCGCGAGCCGTTCTACCGCCTCGTTTTCGGCGAGTCCGACCTGCTGCCCGGCCTGGTCGTGGACCGTTACGGCGACACCTGTGTGGTGCAGGTGGGCACGGCCGGCATGGAGGCGCTGAAGGGCGAGATCCTCGACGCGCTCGAGCGCGTGGTGAAGCCGACCGCCGTGCTGTGGAAGAACGATTCCCCCTCCCGGGCCCTCGAGGGCTTGCCCGCCTACGTCGAGACCGCGATGGGCACGGTGCCGGAGCAGGTCGAGGTCGTCGAGGGCGGCGTCAGG
>DATHZW010000267.1:0-9061 GCA_035458405.1 Steroidobacteraceae bacterium
CATGCACCCGCCCGCCCCGGCGTTTGCAGAGCATGACGCCGCCTGGAGGTATCAGCCAAACTCGCTCGCTACGGGAACCGGCCCCCCTCGGCCGCGCCCGTCATGGTCCGGAGAGGTCGCCTGGCGCGGCCACCGGTCGGCCGGTAACCGCGGCGCTCGCTCGGCTCCGCTGCGCTTCGCGAGCCAAACTCGCTCGCTACGGGTACCGGCCCCCCTCGGCCGCGCCGCTGGACGGCTCGCCACGTTCGGGGCCGCGGCCAGGGCGGGGTTCCCCGTGCAGCGACTGTCGGCTTTCGGAGCGAAAGGGGGAAGCCCCGCCCGCAGCCAGCGGTCCATGCACCCGCCCGCCCCGGCGTTTGCAGAGCATGACGCCGCCCGGAGGTATCAGCCAAAGCGCTCGTGACCGGGCTGCCGAATGGGCGTGATGCCTGCGGAGCCTGACACCGGGCGAATCGGCTACGATACGCGCCCCCGGAGACCCTATGAGCCTCAACAGTCCCAAGGTCGGGTTCGTCAGCCTGGGTTGCCCCAAGGCGCTGGTGGATTCCGAAAGGATCCTCACCCAGTTGAGGTCGGAGGGCTACGAAGTCGTGCCCACCTACGACGCGGCCGACCTGGTCGTGGTCAACACCTGCGGGTTCATCGACGAAGCGGTGCACGAGTCGCTGGAGGCGATCGGCGAGGCGGTCGCCGCCAACGGCCGGGTCATCGTCACCGGCTGCCTGGGCGCGCAACCCGAGCGGATCACGGAACGCCACCCGCGCGTGCTGAAGGTGACCGGGCCTGCCGCCTACGAGGAAGTCGTCGGCGCCGTTCACCAGTACCTGCCGCCGAAGCACGACCCGCACCTGGACCTCGTGCCGCCACAGGGCATTCGCCTGACGCCCAGGCATTACGCGTACCTGAAGATTTCGGAAGGCTGCAACCACCGCTGCAGCTTCTGCATCATCCCGTCCATGCGCGGCGACCTCGTGAGCCGGCCGATCACCCACGTCCTGAACGAGGCAATCCGGCTGAAGAACGCCGGGGTCAAGGAACTGCTGGTCATCTCGCAGGACACCAGCGCCTACGGCGCGGACCTGCGCTACCGGGCGGAGCAGTGGGGAAAGCGCGAGATCCGGACGCGTTTCGCGGACCTTGCCCGCGAGCTGGGCGACCTCGGAATGTGGATACGGTTGCATTACGTGTACCCGTACCCGCACGTGGACGAGGTGCTGCCGCTGATGGCGGAAGGCAGGGTCCTCCCGTACCTGGACATCCCGTTCCAGCACGGCAGCCCGCGCGTGCTCAAACTGATGAAGCGTCCCGCGCATGCCGAGAACACGCTCGAACGGATCCGTCGCTGGCGCCGGATCGTTCCGGAGCTTGCGCTGCGCAGCACCTTCATCGTCGGCTTTCCCGGCGAGACCGACGACGACTTCCAGCAGCTGCTCGACTGGCTGGACGAGGCACAGCTCGACCGCGTGGGCTGCTTCAAGTACTCGCCGGTGGAAGGCGCCGCGGCGAACGAGCTGCCGGATCCCGTTCCCGAGGAGGTCAAGGAGGAACGCTGGCACCGCTTCATGCGGAAGCAGCAGGCCATCAGCGCAGCGCGCCTGCAGGCCCGGGTCGGCACGGACATGAAGGTCCTGGTGGACCGCATCGAGTCCCGCACGGCGATCGCGCGCAGCGCCGCCGACGCGCCCGAGATCGACGGCACCGTGCGCATCACCGGCAAGGGCGTCGGCAAGCTCAGGCCGGGAGAATTCGCCGAGGTGGTCACGACCGCCGCGACCGCATACGACCTGAAGGCCCGATTGCGCTAGGCTCTGCGGGAGCGCCGGTCGCGCCGCACAGGGCGGCGCAGGCCAGGGCCGCTTATCCGGATCATTTGCCGAGCCAGCCCATGCCACTTCAGATCTTGCTCCTGCTGCACCTGCTCGGCGTAATCGTGTGGGTCGGCGGGATGTTCTTCGCCTATTTTTGCCTGCGTCCCGCGGCTGTGCAGGTGCTCGAGCCGCCCTTGCGCCTGCGGCTGTGGGCCGCGACCTTCGATCCATTCCTGAAATTCACGGCCGTCGCGGTGGCCGTGATCATCCTTACCGGCCTGGCCATGGTTCTTCATGTGGGCTTCGGGCTCGCTCCGGTTGGCTGGCACGTCATGCTGTCGCTCGGCGTCGTCATGGCGTCGGTATTTGGCTATGTCTACGGGGTCCTGTATCCCCGGCTGCGCAGCCAATGCACGGCGTCCACCTGGCCTGCCGCCGCCGCGACCCTGAACGCCATTCGCCGGCTGGTTGCCGTCAATCTGGTGCTGTCCCTTGGCGCCATCGCTGCGGCAGCATTTTCGCGCTAGGTACCGGCCTTTCGTGGTCCGGCAGGCCCGATCCCGCGGCCACGCGGGCCGGGCAGCGCATACACTGGTGGGCGGAACCCGCCGCCGGGACACGCGACGATGATCCAGCTCCGCGACCTGAACCGGGACAACTGGCGCGCCTGCGCGGGTCTCGCGCTGCCTGCCGAACAGGAAAAGCTGGTTGCGCCGAACGTCTGGTCCATCGCCGAGGCGGGTTTCGAGCCGCAGTATCGGCCGCGTGTCATCTGTCTGGATGAGACGATCATTGGCTTCCTGATGTATTGCGCGGAGACGGACCCACCGGACCCGACGCTGTTCTGGTTGTTCCGCTTCATGCTGGCGCCCGGCTTCCAGGGCAGGGGCCACGGCGCCGAGGCCCTGCGGCTCGCCCTGGAGGAAATGAAGGCGGCCGGCGCCACCCGGGTCCGAACCATGCACAAGCCCGGTAACGTCGCCGCATCGCGGCTCTATCGCCGGCTCGGCTTCCGGGAAATCGGCACGCTCGATGACGGCGACATCGAGCTCGAGATCCCGGTGGCCGCGTGCATGGCGCCGGACCTGGAGGACTGATGTTCGACGCCCCGCCGCGACGCGGCGCCGAGGGCCGCGCTGCCGGGTCGATCCGTGGCGGCGGCCGGGTCACCCGGATTCGCGCGCGCCTTGAACCTGTGGTCGAATCGGTGGAGGCTTGCCTGTAACCTCGGATCTTTCGGCGGGCCGGCGCGTCCGCCAGCGTCGTTCGGCTTGCCCACCAAGAGCATCGTGCAGGAGACACCATGACGCCCAGTCCAGTTGACCAATCATGCGCCTGCGCCTGTGGCCGATCGACGTTCCGGGTGGGCGGTCCACCGGTCTCGCGCTTCTTCTGTCACTGCACCATCTGCCAGTCGGTCTACAAGCAGCCGTTTGCGGATGTCACGGCCTTCTGGGCGGGAGCCGTTTCGCTGCCCGGGAACCACGGGATACGGTTCCAGAGGTACCGCCTGCCGCCCGCGCTGAGGCGGGGAACCTGCCCGTCCTGCAACGCCCCCGTGATCGGCTTCCTGCGACTGGCGCCCTTCCTGCAGCTGGCCTTCGTCCCGTCGCGGAACTTTGCCGATCCGTCAGCGCTGCCACCGGCTGGCGCGCACATTTTCTATCATCGCCGCGTCGACGACGTGAACGACTCCCTGCCGAAGATAAGCGGCTACTGGCCGAGCGAGCTTGCGGTCACCCGGGCGGTCATGGGGAGCATGTTGCATGGCGCCGGCGGCGCATGACGCGGATCCGGTAAGGCGATCGTCATGAGCGGGGAGCCAGCGATGCGCAGCGATCTCGAGTTTGAATCCGGCGGCGCCCGTTGCGCGGCATGGCTGTACCGGCCGGCGTCCGACGACCCGTGTCCCTGTGTGGTCATGGCGCATGGCTTCTCGGCGGTGCGCGAACAGCGGCTCGATGCCTATGCGGAACGTTTTGCCGCCGCCGGCCTGGCCGTGCTGCTGTTCGACTATCGCCACTTCGGCGCCAGCGGCGGCGAGCCCCGGCAGTTGCTCAGCATTCGTCGCCAGCTGCAGGACTGGGAAGCCGCCATCGCGACGGCAAGGGCCCTGCCCGGCATCGATGCGGGTCGCATCGCGCTCTTTGGCAGTTCCTTCAGCGGCGGTCATGTGCAGACGCTGGCCGTGCGCGACTCCACGATCGCGGCGGCGATCGCCCAGGCGCCCTTCTGCGACGGGCTGCGGAACCTCCCCGCGCTCGGGCTGGGCCATGCCCTGCGCCTTACCGTGGCCGGGCTGCGCGATGCGGCCGGATCGATGCTGGGGCTCGGGCCATATCGCATCCCGGCGGTCGGCGCGCCGGGATCGCTGGCAGCCATGACGACGCCCGATGCCGTGCCGGGCTTTGCCAACATGAATCCGGCGGCGTCCACCTGGCGCAACGAGGTCTGCGCGCGCATCGCGCTCTCGGTCGGCGCCTACCGTCCGGGCGCGAAGGCCGCCGGGATCCGCTGCCCCATCCTGTACACGATCGCCGGGGACGATGTCGTGACTCCCGCGCGCTTCGCCCATGAGGCGGCGCGCCGCGCGCCGCGCGGCGAGGTCAAGGCCTACCCCTGTGGCCACTTCGATGTCTACCTGCCGCCGCTGTGGGACCAGGTCGTGGCCGACCAGACCGAATTCCTGCTGCGGCACCTGGCACCCCACGGGCCTGGCACGGACCGGCGACGGGATCGGGCCCCCTGATCGCGCGATGCTGCAGCGAGTCTTGTCCCGAAGCCCGGCCAACACCAGACGAGGAACACGATGATCAGGACTTCATGCACTGGTGCCGTCGCTGCCGCGATCCTTGCCGCTGCCCAGCCGGCGGCGGCCGCCGGGACCGCGGCTGAGGCGGAAGTGGCGGACCCCGCTTCGACGACTGCACAACAGCAGGTGCTTGCCGTGGAGGACGAGTGGGTCGACGCCGAGATCAGGCGCGACGAGGCGACGCTGCGGCGCGTGCTCGACGGGCGCTTTACGCTGAACCACGGCAACGGCACGACGACGGGCAAGGAAGAAGCCATTGCCGGCGTGCTCAAGTGGAACCTGATCACGGAAACGATCACCGAACGCAGCGTGCTCGTGGACGGCGACACCGCCGTCGTCTTCGGCACGGCGAACTTCGTGTTCCCGGCAGAGGGCACGAACAGCGGCAAGTCGGCCGCGCGCTATACCACCGTCTACGTCAAGCGCGACGGCGGCTGGCGGGCGCTGGCATTGCACATGAGTGCTCGCGCGCCGCAGTAGGAACTGAGGCACCGCGGCTTCACTTTTTTCGAGGTGAACCGGGATGTCCCGCCGCCCCCTTTTCCTCCCTTTGACGTGGCCACCGTCGCCCGGCTGCGGGCCGCAGGAGAAGCCGCATGCAACCACGCGAACTCGTACGATCATGGGTCGAGGCCTTCAATCGCGCCGATGTTGAGGCGCTGGCCGGCCTTTACGCCGACGATGCGGTCAATCACCAGGTGGCCGAGGCGCCGGTCCACGGCCGCGCCGCAATCCGCCGGATGTTTGCCGCGGACTTCGCTGCCGCGCGCATGACCTGCATCGTGGAGAACGTCTTCGAGGACGGCGAGTGGGCCATATTGGAGTGGCGCGACCCGCTGGGACTGCGGGGCTGCGGCTTCTTCCACGTGGTGGACGGCAGGATCGTCTTCCAGCGAGGCTACTGGGACAAGCTCAGCTTCCTCAGGCAGCAGGGATTGCCCCTGCCGTCGAAGTGACAGTGGATTACGGTCGCAAGCGTTCGCCGAACTGCGAAAATGTCGGGCGGCGCCCCGATCGACGGGGGCGGACATGGCGCCCAGGGGCCCCGGCCTGGCCTTGAGCGGAGGAATACAGATGATCCAGAACATCATGCGCGTCGTCCTGCTCGCACTCGCCGCGGCAATGACCTGCGCGCCTGCGGCTGCGGCGGAGGAACTGACCCCGACGCAGGGGGATTTCCTCCTCAAGGACTTCCACTTCCGCTCGGGTGAGGTGTTGCCGGAGCTGAGGCTGCACTACCGCACCTTCGGACAGCCTCGCCGTGACGCGCAGGGAGCGATCACCAACGCCGTCGTGATCCTGCACAGCACCACCGGCAGTGGCGCGCAGTTTTTGCGCCCGGAATTTTCCGGCGAGCTGTTTCGCCCGGGCGGCGTGCTGGACGCCGAGCGGTACTTCATCGTGCTGCCGGACTCCATCGGCCACGGGCAGTCCAGCAAGCCGAGCGACGGGCTGCGTGGCCGCTTCCCGCACTACGGTTACCTGGACATGGTCGAGGCGCAGTACCGGTTGCTGACGGAGGGCCTGGGGATCGATCACGCCCGTCTCGTGATGGGCGCCTCGATGGGCGGCATGCACACCTGGCTGTGGGGCGAGAGGTACCCGGATTTCATGGACGCGCTGATGCCGCTGGCGAGCCTGCCGACCCAGATCTCGGGCCGCAACCGGGCCTGGCGGCGCGTGACCATGGACGCGATCCGCAATGATCCGGCCTGGCAGGACGGCGACTACGCCGCCCAGCCGCCGGGCCTGCGCACGGCGGTGTCCATGCTCTACCTCATGGGCAGCAACCCCGTGCTCAGGCAACAGGAGGCGCCGACGCTCGCGCAGTCCGACGCGGCCCTCGAAGGCTGGCTCGACCAGGTGATGCCGTCCTTCGACGCCAATGACCTGCTGTACCAGGTCGCGTCGTCCTACGATTACGACCCCGGCCCGGACCTGGAAAAGATCAGCCGGCCCCTGGTCGCGGTCAATTCGGCCGACGACCTGATCAACCCTCCGGAGCTCGGCATACTCGAGCGCGAGATTGTCCGCGTGGCGCATGGCCGCGCGATCGTCGTGCCCCTGGGCCCCGACACCCGCGGCCACGGGACGCACACCATCGCCAGGGTCTGGCAGGCTCATCTCGCGGACCTGCTTGCGGCGTCCGCGCCATGACCGGGCCGGAGGTCGGGAAGATGACGCCGCTGGACGGTGGCTGCGATTGCCGCCACGTCCGCTATCGAATGACGACGCGGCCGCTCATCGTGCATTGTTGCCATTGCAGCTGGTGCCAGCGCGAGAGCGGCGCGGCGTTCGCCCTCAATGCGATGATCGAGGCGGATCGCGTCCGGCTCCTGAGCGGCGAGGTCCGGCTCGTGGACACGCCGTCGGCCAGCGGCGAGGGCCAGAAGATAGCCCGGTGCCCGAGATGCCTGATCGCCCTGTGGAGCCATTACGCCGGGGCCGGGCCGATCCTGAGCTTCGTCCGGGTCGGGACGCTGGACGAGCCCGACCGCCTGCCGCCGGAGATCCACATCTTCACCAGCACGAAACAGGCCTGGCTGCAGATCCCCGCGGGGACGCCCGCGGTGGCCGGGTACTACGACCGCGAAAAGCACTGGCCGGCGGAGAGCCTGGCGCGCAGGCGGGCGATCCTGCCCCTGATCGAGGCCTACCGGAGAACGATCGGCAATGAGTGAAGCGGGCTTGGGTCTCATGCCGGGGTCGGGCCGCTCCGGCGGTCGCCGGTGATGCTGCACCACGTTTCACTGGGCGTCGCCGACCTGCAGCGCTCCGCCGATTTCTACGATGCGGTCCTGCGGGAACTGGGCTACGTGCGGGCCTGGGCCGACAGCACCGCGGTGGGCTATGGCCATCCGGGCGGCGGCGACAAGCTCGCGATCAAGCTTCGCGGAAGCGCCGCCGTCGCGCCGGGCCCCGGCTTCCACCTCGCCTTTGCCGCGCCGGATCGCGAGTCGGTCGTTCGCTTCCACGAAGCGGCGCTGCGCCATGGAGGACGGGACAACGGGCCGCCCGGCCCGCGTCCGGCGTATGGGCAGGACTACTATGCCGCGTTTGTCATCGATCCGGATGGGCACCACGTCGAGGCCGTCGTGGGAGGCCCGGGCTAGCCCTGCAAGCGCCGACGTCGGCGGTCTCCCGCGGGTTCCTGGCCGTGCCGGGAGATCGGATATCATGTCGTGAAATCCGTCCCGATCGCCCGACCCGGAACACCGATGCCAGAGAATACCGACGACAAGTTCTTCGAGCGCGCCGATGCGCACATCACCCTCTCGAACGAACAGGCCAAGGACGAGACGCGTGGCAAGGTCAGCGCTTCGATGATGTACGCGACCGCGAGGTTCAACGCCTGGGTAGGCGCCAGCAACTGTGAATCGGGCGAGGAACTGGCCAGTGCCCGCGACGAGGCCATCGAATACTTCGTCGGGCAGTACCGGGAGATGCTCACGGAGAACCTCGACGCGTACATCAAGAACTTCGACGAGTACATGCAGGCGGCGGGCGAGTAGCTCCCGTCCGCCCGCATCACGGCAGCAACGGCCGGCCGACCGGCCCCTTGACGCAAAGGAAGCCGACGAATGATCTCTGCGATGGACGCGCTGGAGCGCCTGCGTCAAGGCAATGCCCGCTTCGCATCGGGACAGCGGAAACGCGGCGTGCCGGGGGACGCGGGGAAGCGCGGCGAGCTGGTCGAGGGGCAGGCGCCCTTCGCCGTCATCCTCGGCTGCTCCGACTCGCGCGTACCGGTTGAAATCGTCTTCGACCAGGACCTCGGCGACCTGTTCGTGATCCGGGTCGCCGGCAACATCGTTGCCCCGTCACAGGTCGGCAGCGTCGAGTTCGCCGCAGCGCGATTCGGCACCCGCCTGGTGGTGGTCCTCGGTCATTCCTCCTGTGGCGCGATCGAGGCGACCCTGGAGGAACTCAGGCGGCCCACCGGCAGCCAGTCGCGAAACCTTCGTGCGATCGTCGACCGGATCCGGCCGGCGGTGGAGGAACTGGTGGCTCCCGAGCTCGGCGCGAATCCCCTGACGCTCGCGCGCCATGCGGTCCGCGCCAACGTTCGGGCGTCGGCCAATCACCTGCGCCGGGGCTCCGAGTTGCTCGAGCAGTTGATGCGGACGGACGGGCTGATGGTGGTCGGCGCCGAGTATTCGCTGGAACCCGGCGTCGTCGACTTCTTGGACATGGGGCCGTCGATCGAGCCGGTCTGACGGGCAGGGCGTGCCCCGGGTCCCGATGGAGGCAGGATGGCTGACACGCTGCGATATCCGACGCCGTCGGAGTGGCGGGCCGCCGGCAAGACCGTCCTGCTGGCCGGGCACTCGATCTTCTACCGGTATGCGGGCGGCGGCCCGGAGGCGCTGCTGCTGCTGCACGGCTTTCCGACCGGCTCCTGGGACTGGCATCGGGTCTGGCCCGGGCTGGCACAGCGATT
>DATHZW010000268.1:0-2376 GCA_035458405.1 Steroidobacteraceae bacterium
TCCTTGATGCGCGCGAGATTCACGCCGCATTCGCGCAGCACGGCTTCGGCCACCTGGCGGAACTCCGGGTCCTGGATCACGCCGGCCAGCGGCGCGCCGGGCGGCATGATCAGCCGGACCAGCGAGTCGTCCAGGCTGTCCTCCACGCTTATCAGCGCCGCGGCAATGCCGATCAGCGCGTCGCGCTCGGCGGGCGCGCTGCGCGCAACGAGCGCGGCCAGCCTGCCGATCTCGCCCTGCACCTGCTCGCGCAACGAGCCGAGCCCGAGCACGGCCAGCGTGTCGCTTATCTTCTTGAGCAGATCTACCTGGGGCTCCAGCTCCTCCGGCTGGCCGCCCTTGCGCGTGAACAGGTCGAGCGCGTCCTTCACGCGTCCGAGATCCTCCTTGATCGCGGCAGCGACGGTGTGCATCAGCTTCACCGACGGTCCCGACAGCGAGTCCTGCTCCTGTCCCACGACGTCGTCGACGGGAAGCAGCTCGGTGAGGCGGAACGACTCCCGCACAGCCTCGATTCGCGGCCCGGCGGTGGTCGCGCGCGCCACGTAGAAGAGCATGTTGTTCAGCAGGTCGAGCGCCGGCTTCTGCGCGTAGTTGTCCTCGCCGAGCTCGTAGAGCCGGCGGAGTTCGCGGTCGGCCTGGCCGAGCAGGCGCTTGATCGAGGCGCTGTCCTCGATACCGCCTGCCTTCAGCGCCTCCAGCAGCGCCCCGACCACCCACCACAGCTGGAACACCGGCGACGTCGTGGCCGCGGTCTCGACCTGTTCCGCCACATCGATCAGCGCATCGACGTGCGGGGTCGTTCGATCGCCCCGGATCAGCCCCAGCAGGGCGACCTGGAACCTAGGACGCAACCGGCGTGCCGCCTGCGGGGCGGTCGGGCCATCGGCCGCCCCTGCCGGCCGCGGCCTCGGCTGTTGCGAGGAGGTCAGGTTGAGCGAGAGCAGCGTTCCCTCGGACAGCAGCGACGCGCCGCGCACGGCGCGCAGGTCGTTCAGGAGCGGCAGCAGAACCAGCGCCAGGTCGCGGCCGCCGCCGAGCACGCGCTCAAGGTAGGTGGGCAGTTGCACCACCGCCCGCATCAACGCATCGAGTCCGTCCGCCTGCTGTCGTGCGTCGGCGCCCCTCGCCAGGAAGCGCGCCGTCTGCTCCATTTCCTCGGCGAGCAGCGCGCCACCGTAGACCTCCGCGACCCGCAGCACGCCGCGGGACTGTCTCAGCAGGTCACCGATGTGGGCCAGCGGCGCCGGGTCACCGGGGCGTTCGAGCGAGGCCTCCAGCGAAACGCGGGCGTCGTTAAGCGTCGACGCGAGCTCCTGCGCGACCACCTGCAGTGCCTGGGCGTTGACTTCGCTCATCTCCGTCACGCCCGCCTAGCCTCCCGTCCCGGCCCGTCGTGCCGGCGGCTCGGGCGCCGGTGCCGGTGCGGTGCCGGCCGGCCTGGCCTTGCGCAGCGGCAGCGCCTTGTGCGCCTCCTGCGGCAGGCGGAAGCCCGTGACGGACTTGCGCAGCAGCGCCGACAGGTCGGCCAGCCGGCCGATCGCGCTGGACGTGGCGCTGGTGTTGTCGGCGGTCTGCTGGCTGATTTCCCGCAGAACCTGCATGGTCCTGGAGATGTGGGCGGAGGTCGCGGCCTGCTGGCGCGCACTGCCGGAGATGTTCTGCACGAGTTGCGCGATCTGGTTGGAGACATCCTCGATTTCGCCAAGCGCGGCCCCGGCATTTTCCGCCAGCAACGCGCCACCGACGACGTCGGTCGTCGTGCGCTCCATCGACACGACGGCTTCGTTGGTGTCGCTCTGGATGGTGCGGACCAGCACCTCGATCTGGCGGGTCGCATGTCCCGCGCGCTCGGCGAGACGTTGCACCTCGTCCGCCACCACGGCAAAGCCGCGCCCCGCCTCGCCGGCCATGGATGCCTGGATCGACGCGTTCAGCGCGAGGATGTTGGTCTGTTCCGCGATGTCGTTGATCAGCTCGACGATGTTGCCGATCTCCTGCGAGCTTTCGCCGAGCCGCTTGATGCGCTTGGAAGTGTCCTGGATGTTCTCGCGGATGGCGTTCATCCCGTCGATCGTGCGGCGGACCGCATCGGCACCCTTGTGAGACACGTCGACGGCGTGCCTGGCGACGTCGGAGCAGCGCTACGAATTGCTGGAGACTTCCTCGATCGAGGTGGCCATGGCGCCGACCGCGTCGGTTGCCGCCGCGACCTGCCGGGACTGCGCCACGCTTGCCTTGGCAAGGTGACCGGCGGCCGCCTGGGTCTGGCGCGCGGCCGAGTCGAGCTGCACCGCAGTGTCGTTGATCGTCAGCACGAGATCGCGGAGCGCCTCGATCGCATAGTTGATGGCGTCGGCGATCGCGCCCGTGATG
>DATHZW010000269.1:0-3613 GCA_035458405.1 Steroidobacteraceae bacterium
CGGCGCGAAAGGCGTCGACAACGATCGCGCCTTGCGACGGCGGGAACAGGCCGCCGATCGCCTCCTGCGTCGGTGCGAAGCTCCCGGGAAGGTCAAATATGCGGTAGCTGCCCTCGCTCCAGTGGAAACGACCGGTGGCGATGTCCAATTCATAGCTGCCGAGGTTGGCGACGCGCTCGCCTGCACGGTCCAGCTGGTCCTCGCGCCGCCGCTCGGTCACATCCGCCACCGTGCCGACCATTCGTGCCGGCAGGCCGTCGGGTTGCCGCCGGGCCACGAAGCCTTCCACCTGGATCCACATGAGCCGGCCGTCCGGCCTCAGCAGGCGGCCCTCGAATCTGAGAGTGCCCGTGCGCCCTTCCAGGCACTCGCCTGCCGCGGCGAGCAGCCGTGGACGGTCCTCCTCGTGGATGCGCCTGACGAACTCGACGTTGTCTCGACGCAAGGCCGCTGCAGACAGCCCGATGATGCCCGCATAGCGCTCGTCGACGAGCAGATCGTTGCTGACGACGTCGAAGTCCCAGGTACCCAGCCGCGAGGCGTCGAGCGCGAGGTCGAGCCGCAGTCGCTGGTCGTTCAGCTCCTGCTCCCTGCGCTTGGCTTCATCGATGTCGAGCGTCACGCCCGACACGCGAACGGCTTGCCCGCTCCCGTCCCGCTCGCTGACCCGGCCGCGATCCATGACCCAGCGCCAGCCACTGTCACTCGCGCGGACGCGATAGGCGCAGTCGAACATGTCGGTCTTGCCGGCAACGGTGTCCGCTTCGAGGCGCTGCAGTTCCGGCAGGTCATCGGGATGCACCGGCTCGTTGCATTCCGCCGTCGTGCGTTCGAGCCCGCCGGCGGGCAGGCCGAGCAGCTGCACACAGCGCTCGTTGAGGATCGAGCAGTTCCGGGCAGGAAACCAGGTCCAGGTCCCGATGCCCGCGCCCCATGCCGCGAGTTCGAGCAGTTCGCCGCGGGAGGCCATCTCCTGCTCGGCCCGTTTCTGTCCGGTGATGTCCATGAGCAGGCCCAGAACCCAGGGGCTGGGCGAGTCCTTCGTGTGCATGGGCTGCGCATGGAGGTACAGCCACCGCAAGCTGTGGTCCGGCAGGGGCATGCGGACGACCAGCCCGCCGCTTTCCTTGCCGTTGGCCGCATCGCGGAGCGCCTGTCCGAGCGGGCCGCGGTCGGCCGGCAGGAAGCGCTGGACAAATTCCTCCGGGCCGGTCCATCGCTGGTCCGCACCCTGTCGTACCAGCTCGCGCACCGGCTCGTCAGCGATCAGCTCGCCGGTCTGCGTGTTCCACTCCCAGATGCCAAGTCGTGCCACCCGCACCGCGAGTTGCCGGCGCGCCTGGACGACGACACGTTCGGCTTCCGCGGCCAGCCGATCCGTCACGTCGCGCGCGACCAGGTAGATGCCACCGGCCTCCGGGTCATCGAGCCTGCTGACGGCCAGGGACTCCAGCTGCCGGTAGCTGCCATCACTGTGACGCAGCCTGTACACCTCCGTCTGGCCTCCGGCGTCCCCTTCTTCGATCGTCCTTGCCAGGCGTTCCATCGCCCGCGCCCTGTCCTCCGGGTGGTAGAAGTCCTGCACGGGTTTCCCGGCGATGTCCGCAGGCCGATAGCCCAGCAGGCGCGTCACGGCGCCGTTGACGAAGCGAATGCGGCCTTCGCTGTCGAGCACCGCGATGATGTCGAGCGCCGCCTCCACGAGGGCCCGATAGGCGCCCGCGGGCAGGGCGTCCGGTTCCATGTCCTGTCGCTCCACTGCCATCGCCGCTCCGGGCCGGGATTGTGCGCTGCCGGTTTATGCGTAATCTAGTCGATGCGGCGACTGGCTGCGCACGGAATGCCCGGAGGCTCAGGTCCATGATTATCCGAATACCTGCAACGGGCTGCCTCGCGGCACTGGCCGCGGCGCAACTGGTCGGGTGCGCGACGCCTCCGGTGACGCAGCCCGAGGTGGAGCCGCCGCACACCGCGCAGCTTGTCGTGGATCTCGAGGGCCGCTTTGCGGCGGCGTCGCGGGAGAAGGGTGCGCGCACGGCCTTCCTCGAGTTCCTGGCCGGGGACGCCGTCGTCCTGCAGCCCGGGCCGGTCTGGGGTCGCGCCGCCTGGGAGGTCGCCGACGAACTGGCCGGCACGCTGGACTGGGCGCCCGACTGGGCCGAACTGGCGGGCGATGAAACGCTCGGCTTCGCGACCGGGCCCTGGTTGCTGACGCCCACCGAGGGTGCACGGGTCGAGGGGCGGTACCTGACCGTCTGGCGCAAGGGTGCCGGTGGCTGGGCGGTCGTGTTCGACGGCGGCTTCGGCCGGCGGGCTGCGGAGACGGCGAAGAGCCCGGCCCCCCAGGCACGGCTGGGTGTCGCCAGGTGCGAGCCCGGCTCCCGGGCCTCGCCCGGCGAGCTGCAGCTGCGCGACCTGGCCCTGTCGGGCTCCGTCGACACGCCGCATGGCGCACGCGTGTCGGCGCAGCTGGGCCCGGCAGCGGTGCTCTTTCATCCGCGCGCCGTCGAGGGGCATCGGGACCGCGCCGCACAGCAGGCCGCGC
Organism: Steroidobacteraceae bacterium; assembly: GCA_035458405.1. Classification (GTDB taxonomy): domain Bacteria; phylum Pseudomonadota; class Gammaproteobacteria; order Steroidobacterales; family Steroidobacteraceae; genus SG8-30. The sequence continues at coordinate 2,546 of DATHZW010000269.1, forward strand.
TCGACGCGCTTGCCGTCACCACGCAGCTGTGGCCCATGGGGTCCGCCGTCGCGGCTTCGGGCGACCTCGGCTACACCTACGGGCTTTCGGCGCCCGCGGCGGACGCCAAGGCGGATGCCAGCTATGCCCACATCTGGTGCCGCGTCGGGGGCGAATGGACCCTGCTGCTGGGACTCAGGACCGCGCTGCCGGGCTAGGCGGCGAAGCGGCAAGCGGGCCCGGGTTGCCCTGAGGCGGCCGCGTGTCATCGTTCTGCGGAAGGAGCGCGAGGAATGCAGTCACCCGCCCATGGGACTGAGCCGATCGAGATCGTCATCGAAGTCGACACCCTGCCGGTGGCGTGCTTCGAGCTGTTCACCGCGGGCTTCGGCGAGTGGTGGCCGGTCCTGACGCACTCCTTGTCGCGCGATACGGCGACCCGCTGCGCGCTCGAGGCGCATGCCGGGGGACGGCTGTTCGAGACGGCCCCTGACGGCACCGAGCACCTGTGGGGAACGATCACGGCGGTCGTGCCCGGTGAGCGGCTGCAGTTCTCCTGGCATCCGGGTCGGGAGGCGCAATCGGCGCAGTGGGTGGACGTGTCCTTCGAGCCCGCCGGGCAGGGCAGCCGCGTGACGCTGACCCATGGCGGCTGGGAGCGCCTGGGCGAGATCGCGCCGATCCTGCGGCGCGAGTATGTGCCGGGCTGGCAGCACGTCTTTGCCGAGTTGTTCGGCGGCTATGCCCGCCGCCGTCACTGAACTCCGTCCGGAAAGGCAGGGCGCGCCGCAGAGGTCCGGCCCATCGGGCTTGCATCATGTTGGCGCCGACGTCACCTGGGGCGCCTGAAGCCGGCACCGGGCATCCGCTCTCCCGGTCCGCAGTAAGGCGTCGCCGCCTGGCGACAGTTCCGGCTGGCCTAGGCGGGGGCGGCGCGCAAGACTGGCCCTGTCGTCGGGCCACCCTTATACCGAGCTCCCCGGCTCAACCGGCCCGGACCCTCGCCGCCCGTGGGTGACCTACCCACGGGCGGCACTTTAATTGGCGAATTCGATGGCAGATCGGGCCCTCCTGGCCGGTCTTGCCGTG
>DATHZW010000270.1:0-2612 GCA_035458405.1 Steroidobacteraceae bacterium
CCAGGCGCAGCCCGTGCCGGCCAGGCCGGCCCCGCCCAAGGACGACTCGATCACGGCGCCCATGGTCGGGACCTACTACTCGGCGCCGGCTCCGGGCGCCAAGCCTTTCGTCCAGGTCGGCGACGAGATCAAGGTCGGCCAGGTGCTGTGCATCATCGAGGCGATGAAGATGATGAACCAGATCGAGTCGGAGAAGGAGGGCCGTGTCGTCTCGATCCTCGCGCGCAACGGCGAGCCGGTGGAGTTCGGCCAGCCCCTGTTCGTAATCGAATAGCATGCTCGACAAGATCGTCATCGCCAACCGGGGCGAGATCGCGCTGCGCATCCTTCGAGCCTGCAGGGAACTCGGCATCAAGACCGTCGCCGTCCACTCGACGGCCGACCAGAGCCTCAAGCACGTGCTGCTTGCGGACGAGACCGTCTGCATAGGCCCTCCCCAGTCGAAGGACAGCTACCTCAACATGCCCGCGATCATCAGCGCGGCCGAGGTGACGGACTCCGTCGGCATACATCCCGGCTACGGCTTCCTCTCCGAGAACGCCGACTTCGCCGAGCGCGTCGAGCAGAGCGGGTTCGTGTTCATCGGGCCGCGCAGCGAGACGATCCGGCTGATGGGCGACAAGGTCTCGGCCATCCGCACCATGAAGGAACACGGGGTGCCCTGCGTGCCCGGTTCCGACGGCCCGCTGACGGACGATGTCGACGAGACCTTCCGGCTCGCGCGCGAGATCGGGTACCCGGTCATCGTCAAGGCCTCCGGCGGCGGCGGCGGCCGTGGCATGCGCGTGGTACACACGGAGGCGACCCTGCTCAATGCCATCAACGTCGCCAAGGCCGAGGCGCAGGCGGCCTTTGGCAACGACATGGTCTACATGGAGAAGTACCTCGAACGGCCGCGCCACATCGAGTTCCAGGTCATGGGCGACAGCTACGGCAACGTGGTGTCGCTCGGCGAGCGTGACTGCTCGATGCAGCGTCGCCGCCAGAAGATCATCGAGGAGGCGCCCGCCCCCGGGATTACCGACAAGCAGCGCCGCGAGATGACCGAACGGGTCTGCGCAGCCTGTGCGGCGGTCGGCTACCGCAGCGCCGGCACGCTCGAATTCCTCTACGAGGACGGGCAGTTCTTCTTCATCGAGATGAACACCCGCGTGCAGGTCGAACATCCGGTCACCGAACTGGTGACGGGCGTCGACATCGTCAAGCTGCAGCTGCAGATCGCCGCCGGCGAGCCGCTGCCGTTCAAGCAGGACGACGTCAGGATCCGCGGCCACGCCATCGAGTGCCGCATCAACGCGGAAGACCCGAAGACCTTCGCCCCCTCGCCGGGGCCGGTCAAGCTGTGGCATCCGCCGGGCGGACCGGGCGTGCGCGTCGACAGCCACATCTACAGCGGCTATACGGTACCGCCCTTCTACGACTCCCTGATCGCGAAGATACTGGCCTATGGCGACAACCGCGACACGGCGATCGTTCGCATGCGCAACGCCCTGTCGGAGATGGTGATCGAGGGCATCAAGACCAATACGCCGCTGCACCAGGAGATCTTCAACCACGCGGCGTTCCGCCAGGGCAGCCTCGACATCCATTACCTGGAGCGTCGCCTGGGCCTGAAGTAGGCGCGCATCCCGATGCCTTTCCTGCAGATCGTGCTGGACATCGGCGACCGCGACCCGGTCGCCGCCGAGAGCGCCTGTTTCGCCCGCGGCGCCCTGTCCGTGACGCTGGCCGATGCCGCAGACGACCCGGTGCTCGAACCTGCGCCAGGCTCGACCCCGTTGTGGAACACCATCAGGCTCAGCGCGTTGTTCCCTGCCGGCACGGACGGGCGCGAGCTGGCGGCGGCGCTCGGGACGGCGATTGGACTCGTTCCAGAAGCAATCCACCGGGAAACCCTCGAAGACCGGGCCTGGGAGCGGGAGTGGCTGAAGGACTTTCGTCCGATGCGATTCGGCCAGAGGCTGTGGATCTGTCCCGGCGGCCAGGTCGCGCCGGACCCGTCGGCGGTGGTCATCGAGCTCGACCCGGGCCTCGCCTTTGGAACCGGCACGCACCAGACGACGGCGATGTGCCTGGAATGGCTCGACGGCGCGGCACTCCGGGGCCGGACCGTCCTCGACTTCGGCTGCGGTTCGGGCGTGCTGGCGCTCGCCGCGCTGAGCCTCGGCGCAGCCAGCGCCAGCGCGACCGACATCGACCCGCAGGCCCTGCTGGCCACCCGCGAGAACGCCGCGCGCAATCACCTCGAATCCGCGCTCCACGTCCTGCCGGTCGGTTCCTTGCCCGAGGCGCAGTGGGACGTCGTCATGGCCAACATCCTAGCCGGCCCGCTCATCGAACTGGCACCGCGCCTGGCCGCCTCGACCAGGCCATCCGGATCGATAATTCTCGCGGGAATGCTCGAGCCACAGGCCGAAAGCGTGGCGGCGGCCTATGGACCGTGGTTTCATATGAGCGAATTCGCGAGCCGCGACGGCTGGACGGTATTGACCGGCACCCGGCTGGGCTCGAGCGCGGAGTAGGTTCTTGTATACGCAGTGCCCGGAATGCGCGACGGTCTTTCGTGTCTCGGCGGACGCCCTGCGCGTTGCCCAGGGAACCGTTCGCTGCGG
>DATHZW010000271.1:0-9447 GCA_035458405.1 Steroidobacteraceae bacterium
ACACCGACGCCGAAGAAATGCCCTGCCGGCGGTGCCAGGCGCCGGCGATGTGATCGCCCGCCGCCGGACCGGCACCCACATCCGTGCGCGCAGGCGGGGCGGTTCCCGTAGCGAGCGAGTTCCTGCCTTTCCGAGCGAGCGCAGGGCGAACCGCCCCGGCCAGTGAAGAGGTGTCAGGCACCGCTGCGGACGCCGCGCTTCGAACAGATGCCCTGCCCGCGGTGCCAGACACCGGCACCGGGAACCTCGAGGGCGGCCATGTGGCCTCCCCGTTGTGCCGGCCTCAGCGCGCGACCTGCCGCCGCCGGTAGCTGTAATACAGGATCGGGATCAACAGCAGCGTCAGCAGCGTCGACACCAGGATGCCAAAGATCAGCGACACCGCCAATCCATTGAAGATCGGGTCATCGAGTATGAAGAACGCGCCCAGCATCGCCGCCAGCGCGGTCAGCACGATCGGCTTGGCGCGCACGGCCCCGGCACGGATCACCGCCTGCGCCAGCTCCTTGCCCGCGGCCAGCTCGACGTTGATGAAGTCCACCAGCAAGATCGAATTCCGCACGATGATCCCGGCCAGCGCAATCATGCCGATCATCGAGGTCGCGGTGAACTGCGCGCCCAGCAGGGCATGGCCGGGCATGATGCCGATCAGCGTCAGCGGAATCGGCGCCATGATGATCAGCGGCACCGCGTAGCTGCCGAACTGCGCGACGACCAGCAGGTAGATCAGGATCAGCCCGACCGAATAGGCGAGGCCCATGTCCCGGAAGGTCTCGTAGGTGATCTGCCATTCGCCGTCCCACTTGATCGCGAATCCCGAGGCGGGCTCCGGGGGGCGCGTGAAATACTGCTGCACCTGGCGGCCACCCGGCGCCTCGTCGCCGACACGTCCCACCATTTCGAACATGCCGTAGAGCGGGCTGTCCAGGCTGCCGCCGCCGTCGCCGGTGACGAAGGCGTAGCGCGAACCGTCCTTGCGGTAGATGACGGGATCCCAGCCGACGCGCTTCGTGCGGGTGATCTCCGAGAGCGGCACGAGCTGCCCGCCCGCGGCGCGTACACGCAGGGCCAGCACGCGATCCAGGTTCGCCTTCTCCGCCACCGGCAACTCGACCCGCACTGCCACCGGGTACTTGTCGTGTCCCGTCCTCACGTAGGTCGCGTCCATCCCGGCCAGGGCCATGGCAATCGTCCCGGTTATCTCCTGCTGCGGGATGCCGAGCATCGCCGCCTTCTGCCGGTCGACGGCCACGATCACGCGTTCCACGTCGGCCTCGAGGCTGTCATCGACGTCGATGATGTCGGGCGTGGTGTCGAAGATCCTGCGGATCTCCCGCGCCAGTTCGCGCTGGGACGCATAGGAGGGTCCGTATATCTCGGCCACGATGGGAGCCATGACCGGCGGACCCGGCGGCACCTCGACCACCTGCACCGAGGCACCGTAGCGGCGGCCGATCTCCGCCAGGGCCGGCCTGAGCCCGATCGCGATCTCGTGGCTCTTGCGATCGCGCTGATGCTTGTCCACCAGGTTGACCTGCAGGTCGCCGAGCTCGCCGCTGTTGCGCAGGTAGTACTGCCGCACGAGTCCGTTGAAGTTGATCGGCGCCGCCGTGCCGGCATAGGCCTGGTAATCGGTCACTTCGGGCACGCGGCGCAGCTCGGCGGCGAGTTCCGCCAGGACCTGCGCGGTCCGCTCGACCGGGGTGCCCTCCGGCATGTTGACGATGACCTGGAACTCCGACTTGTTGTCGAAGGGCAGCATCTTCAGCACGACCCACTTGACGCCCACCAGGCTCACCGCCAGCAGGATCGCTATCAGGGTGCCCAGGTACAGCCGGTGCCGGTTGCGGCCGGCGTTGGCGTCGGTCAGGAACGGCGACATCAGGCGCCGGAACAGCGGCTCGAGCGGCGCGGTCTCGTGATGGGCGTGCTTGCCGAAGTCGACGCCCGCCATCATGCGGTTGGAGAGCCAGGGGGTGAACACCAGCGCCACCGCGAGCGAAATCAGCATGCCGAGACTCGCGTTGATCGGTATCGGGCTCATGTACGGACCCATCAGGCCCGTCACGAAGGCCATCGGCAACAGCGCCGCGATCACCGTGAAAGTCGCCAGGATCGTCGGCCCGCCGACCTCGTCGACCGCCGGCGGGATCGCCTCCAGCAGTTTTCGCCCGCCCAGCGCCATGTGGCGGTGGATGTTCTCGACCACGACGATCGCGTCATCGACCAGGATGCCGATGGAGAAGATCAGGGCGAACAGCGAGACGCGGTTCAGCGTGAAGCCCCAGGCCCAGGAGGCGAACAGCGTCGCCGCCAGCGTGACCACCACCGCGGCGCCGACCACCACCGCCTCGCGCCTGCCCAGCGCGAACAACACCAGCAACACCACCGAGGTGGTGGCAAAGGCCAGCTTCTCGATGAGCTTGAGCGCCTTGTCGTTCGCCGTCTGGCCGTAGTCGCGGGTGATCGTCGCCTCGACGCCTTCGGGAATGACGACGCCGCGCAGCGATTCGACCTGCGCAACGACGCGCCGGGTCACGTCCACCGCATTCATGCCCGGCTGCTTGGACAGGGTCACCGTGACGGCCGGGGACTCGCCCGCGAGGTCGATGCCGCGGGCCGCGGCCGCCGGTCCCGCACCCATCCAGACGTACTTGTCGGGCTGGTCCGGTCCGGCCGTGACCCGCGCGACGTCCTCGAGGAAGACCGGACGCCCGTCCGTGACGCCGACCACGAGGCCCGCCACGTCCTCGCGGCCGGCGAGGAACTCGCCAGCCTGGACGGGCGTCTCGACGCCGCCGCCGATCAAGCCCCCGGCATGGCGCACGACGTTCGCCGCCTCCAGCGCCTGCATCAAGTCGCCCGCGCTGAGCCCGTGTCCCGCCAGCCGCTGCGGGTCGAGTTCGACGTGCACCGTGTCGTCGGGCGCACCGATGGTGTAGACGTTGCGTGCACCGTGGACGCGCTTGAGCTCGCTCTCGAGCGTGTGCGCGATCTTCGCCAGGTCGTAGGACCCGCGCGACCGGTCCCTGGTCCAGAGGGTGACCGTCACCACCGGCACGTCGTCTATGCCCTTGGGCTTGATGATCGGCTGCAGCCAGCCGAGGTTGGCCGGCGGCAGGTCGAGGTTCGAGTACACCGCGTTGTACAGGCGCACGATGGCCTCGTGGCGCGCAAGCCCGACCCTGAATTCGACGGTCAGCACGGCGGCACCCGGCCGCGACACCGAATACAGGTGCTTGACGTCCGAGATCTCGGCCAGCACCTGCTCCATCGGCTCCGTGATCAGGCTCTCGACCTCGGCCGCACTCGCGCCGGGAAACGGGACGATCACGTTCGCCATCGTGACGTCGATCTGCGGCTCTTCCTCCCGCGGCGTGACGAGCACCGCGAAAAGTCCCAGCAACAGGCCCGCCAGGGCCAGCAGCGGCGTCAGCTGGCTGGTCAGGAACTGCTGCGCGACGCGACCGGAAAATCCCAGGCGATGGTCGGGCATGGCCTAGCGTCCTTCGATCGCCAGCGTCGCCGCCACCGGGTCCGCCGCGATGCGCTCGCCCGCCGACAGGCCGGCGAGGATCTCGAAGCTGCCGGCGAGGCGCCGGCCGAGTCGAACCTGTCGCAGGCGGGGCCGGCCGGCCTCGTCGACCACGTATACCGCCGTGACCTCGCCGCGCAGCAGGACCGCGGTGGCAGGCACACGCAGGCTCGCGGCCTCGTCGGCCCTGAAGCCCGCCTTGACGAACATGCCCGGGGAGAGGTCCCGCACGCCTGCCGGCAGCTCGACACGCACCCTCACGGTGTTGGATCCCGACGCGGCCGCCGGAAACACGGTAAGCCCCGCCGACTCGAGCACCTGCTGGCCGGCATAGACCCGCGCGGCGCCAAGCCGGCGCACGTCCTCGGCGAGCGCCTGCGGGACGTCGACGACCACGCGCAACGCGCCGAGCGCGGCCACGGCGGTCAGGGGCTGCCCCGGCGAGACCGCCTCGCCCACGTCCACGTAACGATGCGTCACCACGCCGGCGAAGGGCGCGCGGACTTCCGTATAACCGAGCTGCTCGCGTGCAGACGACACGCCCGCCTCGGCCGCCGCGAGCCGCGCCTGGGCCGCGTCCCGCTCCGCGGTGACCCGGTCCAGGTCAGCCTGCGAGAGCAGCTTCGCGGCAACGAGCTTCTGCGTCCGCTCGTAGCGCAGCCCGGCCTCGTTGGCCACCGCCCGCGCCGCAGTGAGCGCCTGCTGGGCCTCGTCCAGTCGTGCGCGCTGCTCCACCGCCGCGATCCGCAGGATCGACGTCCCGCGCTCGACGGGATCGTCGACATCGTGCTCGAGCGCCACGACCCGGCCCGAGGTCTGGGCGACCAGGTTGGCCTGCTGGACTGCCTCGACGATGCCGTCGAACAGGCGCTCCCCGCCGGCGTCGCCGGCGGCGACGACGATCGTCGCGAGTGCCACCGTGCCCGGAGCATCCGTCTTCGCAGCCTCTTCGCCACCGCCACAGGCGGCGACCAGGAACGCCGAGAGCAGCACGGGGACGGCGGCCTTGTTGATGAACGGCTGAAGCATGGCCTTCTTCTTGTGTCCTGCGAGGACGTTAAAACGCGTTGCCCGGCCTGAGGCCGAGCTTCCTGAAGATCATCGCGGCCGGGCAGAAGCCGGTGAACGCCGACTGCAGCATGTTCAGGCCGATGAAGGCGGTGAACCACAGCCACAGCGGGCTGGCGAAATGGGCCAGCAGCAGGCTCAACAGGACCATGAACCCCGCGAACGCGAGAACCGCCTTGCCTATGCTCATGAATGCACTCCTTGCCATGGGTATCGGGCCCGCACCTTACCGGTCAGGTGCCTGCCGGCTCTGTAACCAAAGTCACTCCATCGCGGCGGCCTCTCCCCGTGGGCCGCGCGCCCTGATCGTGTCGAGGACACCCGGGTTCTCCGCAAGCCGCCGTGCGCTCCAGATCGACCAGAAGCCGGTTCGATAGGCCATGACCGACGACGGCAACAGCGGCGCGGCCTCGAGGGGGTTGTCCCGCGACTCGAGCACGACCACCGCAGTAGGCTCCTGTGCCGCCAGGGCGGCGATGTCGCCGGGACTCCAGAGTTCGCGCACCGGGTGCCGCAGGCGGCCGGCAAAGCCTAACTGGCCGTGATAGTCGCCGTAGTAACCCACCGTGACGCCACCGGCCTGCAGGGAGGCAACTTCCCTGGCGGCCCCGTCGACACCGTAGGGCCGGCCCGTTGCCGACCCCAGCAGGCCGGCCGCGATAAGCGAGAGCGACAACGCCATGGCGACCTGCAGGCGCGCGGCCCCCTCCAGCAGACTGACCCGGAAGGGAAGGATGGCCCAGGCCAGGACCAGCAGCACCCCGATGGACCAGGCCGGGTGCACGTCCTCCAGCCACCCGCCATGCCAGTCGCCCTTGACGACCAGCGCGGCGGCCATGGCGATGCCCAGCGCCAGCCAGGGCAGCAGCGCCAGGGCGCGGCCCGCCCGATAGGACATGGCATAGCTCGGCGCCAGCGCGCGTGCCGCGATCAGCGCAACCGCCGGCGTGACGGGCAACAGGTATTGCGGCTGCTTGCCGCTGATGACGCAGAAGACGAGGAACACCGGCAGCGCCCAGGCGATGCAGAAACGCGTCCCCTGGTCAGCCAGGCCGCCGGCATTTCGCAACGCGTCCCAGCTGGGACGCCACATGACCCAGGGAAGGAACAGCACCGGCAGCAACGGCAGGTACCACCAGAACGGGCGCCGGTGCGCGAAGCTGCTGGCGAGCCGGTCCGCGGTCTGCTTCCAGAGGATCATCTCGCGATACTCGGCGCCACCGGAAAGGGCCGCCGGGATCACCCAGGCCAGCGCGATCGCGGCGCCCAGCGCGAAGCTGGCCAGCAGGTGCAGGTACCAGGCGCGTGGCGCCTGGCGGGCGCGGGCACTCCACCACGGTCCGAGGGCCGCCGGCAGCAGCAGGTGCAGCAGCGCCACCGGCCCCTTGGTCAGGATGCCGAGGCCGAGGCCGGCCCCGAACAGCAGCCAGCCGCGCGCCTCGCCGTCGCCCGCGCGGGCCAGGCCGAGCATGCCCACCAGCACCCACAGCGCCAGCAGCATGTCGAACATGATCAGCGTCCCCGTGAGGGACCAGACCAGCGTGCCTCCGGCCAGGATCACGGCAAAGGGGGAGACCTCCTCGATCTGCGGCCACAACCGCCGCGCGAGGCGCCACAGGACGAGCCAGGCCGCCAGGCCGGCCAGCAGCGGCACGAGGCGCGGCCACCACGCGCTGACGCCGAAGACGCGCCAGCCCGCGTCGATCAGCCAGAACAGCAGCGGGGGCTTGTGTGTGTAGTACTCGCCGTTGAGGTGTGGAACCAGCCAGTCGCCGCCCGAGTACATCTCCCAGGCAACCGTGAGGTAGCGGGTCTCGTCGATCGCGATCGGCACGCGAAATGCCAGCGCGATGGCTGCGACCAGCGGCCAGGCCAGGAACGGGGCGTATCGCCAGACTCTGGTGACCAACGGTCGGTCCTCCGGGAGGATGCTGGGAAGTGGTCGTCAACGCCCATCCGGCGCACGACCTTCCCCGCCGGAATCCCGGCCAGCTTACTGGTGCCCGAGGGGAAAGGTCATCCGGAGCTGCACCAATGTGCCCAACGCCGGATCCAGCGGTTGCCAGCAAAGGGCGCTGGCGCTCGGGTCCTTATTCGGCAGGCGGCATCTCGGCAAGACGCCGTATCGCCACCGGCGTCAGGACCAGTTCCAGCAGCTCGCCGACGCTGCGATGCGCCTCGACGGGATGGCGCATGGGCCGGTCCAGGAACAGGCGGTAGCGATTCCGCCGTCCGTCACGGACCCGTTGCACGACGCCCCCTTCCTCGAGATCCGACACGATCTTCTGCACCGCCCGCTCGGTGATCCCGACCGCGATCGCCACGTCCCGCAAGCGGGCCGCCGGGTCCCGTGCCAGGCAGATCAGCACGTGACCGTGGTTCGACAGGAAGGTCCAGTGCCGGGCCGACTCGGATTCCCGCCGGGTTGCGACCGGCCCATCGGCCGCGCCCGCGCCATCCCCCTGCTCGCCGCCGCCCGCCACGCTCATGGCCCTACTCCCGGTATTGCTGACCGTAACCGCTTGAAATGCAAGCCAATATACGAATTATTTTACGTATATTATAGTTCGCCAATATCGGTTCAAGAGACAATTATCACATGGCAGAGTCCCCCGACAGCCTGCGGATTTCCGCGACAGACGCCTTCCTGCCGCGCCTGCTGCGCCGCGGTCACCGGGAGAAGGGCGACGGGCCGGCGGCAGGCCGCTCCGGGCTCCCGGGTCCGCGGCCGGTGCCTGGCAGCGACAAGCGGCCCTTGAAGCTGCGCCCGCCGCACCCAGATCGTCTCCTGACCGCGGACTGATACGATTGCCGCGCCGGCCGGAACCGGCGGCAGCCCGCCAGGTCACATTTTCAGTCATCGTTGCAGACAACCACCGGACACCTTCATGAAGCGCATCCTGCTTTTCCTGGTCACCAACTTCGCGATCCTGCTCGTCGCCAGCATCACGCTGAGGCTGCTGGGCCTCGAGCCCTACCTCAACGAGCAAGGGATCAACTTCACCTCGCTGCTGGTATTCGGGGGCCTGATCGGCTTCGGCGGCGCATTCGTCTCGCTGGCGCTGTCCAAGTGGATGGCCAAGAAGATGATGGGCGTCAAGGTGATCGAGCAGCCCCGCAACGAAGTCGAGACCTGGCTGGTCGAGACCGTCCGCCGCCAGGCCCAGCTGGCCGGCGTCGGCATGCCCGAAGTCGGCTACTTCGAGTCGCCCGAACCGAACGCCTTCGCCACCGGCGCCAGCCGCAACAGCTCGCTGGTCGCGGTGTCCAGCGGCCTGGTCAACCGCATGTCGCGCGAGGAAGTCGAGGCGGTGCTCGGCCACGAGATCAGCCACATCGCCAACGGCGACATGGTGACCCTCACCCTGATCCAGGGCGTGGTCAATACCTTCGTGTTCGTGTTCTCGAGGATCATCGGCAATTTCGTGGACAAGGTCGTCTTCGGCAACCGTGAGGGCCACGGCCCGGGCTTCTGGGTGACGACCATCGTCGCGCAAGTGGTACTGTCGTTTCTCGCCACGATGGTGGTCATGTGGTTCTCGCGCCAGCGCGAGTTCCGTGCCGACTCGGGGGGTGCGCGGCTGGCCGGTCGCAACAGCATGATCGGCGCGCTCGAAGCCCTGAAGCGCGGCCAGACCCACGCCCTGCCCGACCAGATGGCCGCCTTCGGCATCGCCGGCGGCCTGGGCAAGGGCCTGCAGAAGTTGTTCATGAGCCATCCGCCGCTGGATGAGCGCATCGCGGCTTTGCGCAGCCAGTAACCTGAGACCAAGAGGTGCCAGGCACCTGAAGGTGCCTGGCACCGTACCGGTAACCGGCGCCGAGGAGGCACGATGTCCGTCGCCATCGTCTGGTTTCGCCGCGACCTGCGCCTGACGGACAACCCCGCCCTCGCGGAGGCGCTCGCCGCCGCCGACGCGGTGGTTCCCGTTTACGTCCACGCCCCGGAGGAAGAAGGCGCCTGGGCTCCGGGCGCCGCGAGCCGCTGGTGGCTGCAGCGCAGCCTCGACTCCCTGCGGCGCGCGCTGGCCGCGCGCGGCAGCCGGCTGGTCATCCGTCGCGGACCTTCCCTCGCTGCGCTGGCCGGCCTTGCCGAGGAAACCGGCGCGGCGTCGATCCACTGGAACCGGCTCTACGAGCCGGCGATCGTGGAACGCGACAAGCAGATCAAGCAGGCGCTCGGGGAGCGGGGCCTGCACGGGGCTTCGTCGAACGGGCACCTGCTGTTCGAGCCCTGGGCCGTGCGAACGCTCTCCGGCGACCCCTACCGCGTGTTCACGCCGTTCTGGAAGACCTGCCTGCGCTCGATCGACCAGGTGGGCCCACCGCTGCCCGCGCCGCGCCGGCTACCGGCCGTGCGCGAGGACCTTCCGGGCGAAGACCTCGAGTCGCTGGGCCTGAATCCCCGCGTCGCCTGGGACGAGGGCCTGGCGAAGGCCTGGCAGCCCGGCGAGGCCGGCGCAGCGGCCGCGCTGCAGCGCTTCTGCGACGAGGCGATCGGCGACTACGGCACGGGCCGCAACCGGCCGGATCGCGCCGGGACGTCGCGACTGTCGCCGTTCCTGCACTTCGGCGAGTTGTCCGCCCGGCAGGCGTTGGTGGCGGCCCGGGTACCGGGCATCGGCGACTCCGCCGGGGCCGAGTCGTTCATCCGCGAGCTCGGCTGGCGGGAATTCGCCCACCACCTGCTGTTTCACTTTCCGCACACGCCCGACGCGCCGCTCGATGCCCGGTTCGAAAGGCTCGACTGGCGGCGCGATCCGGGTCAGTTGCAGGCGTGGCAGCGGGGCGCGACCGGCTACCCGATCGTCGACGCCGGCATGCGCGAACTCTGGCACACCGGC
>DATHZW010000272.1:0-2798 GCA_035458405.1 Steroidobacteraceae bacterium
CCCGGGCCGAGGAACTCGCCAGGGCCTTCGACGACCTGGGCACCGTCACCGCGGGTGGCTTCGAGGACGCCGGCGGGTCGCGCTGGGATGTCGTGATCAATGCGACGTCGGCCGGCCTTGGCGGCCAGGCGCTGACACTGCCGGATTCCATCGTCAGCCCGGACAGCGTCTGCTATGACATGTCCTACTCGCGTATCGACACGCCATTTCAGCGCTGGGCGGCGGCGCGCGGGGCCGCGCGCGCCTACCAGGGCTGGGGAATGCTCGTGGAGCAGGCCGCAGAGGCCTACCTGCTGTGGCGCGGCGTGCGACCCGACACCGCGCCCGTGCGCGGCGCGCTTGCCAGCCTATAGGTATCCGTCCTTCACCTTGACGTACCAGCCGGCGCCGTAGGCGAGCTGGCCCACCTCCCGGTCCGTCAACGGACGAATTCGTCGCGCCGGACTCCCCACGTACAGGGACCGCGACTCGCAGCGGGTGCCGGGCGTCACGATCGCGCCGGCGCCGATGATCACCTCGTCCTCGACCGTCGCCCCGTCCATGACGATCGCCCCCATGCCGACCAGGCAGCGGTTGCCGACCGTGCAGCCATGCAGCACCACGCGATGGCCGACCGTGACGTCGTCGCCGACAGCCAGCGCGAAGCCCCCGGGCCAGTACGGCCCGTCATGGGTCACGTGCAGCACGCTGCCATCCTGGACGCTGGTCCGCGCACCGACGCGGATGACGTTGACGTCCCCGCGAATCACCGCCGCCGGCCATACCGAGCTGTCGTCACCCAGCGTGACCTGCCCGATCACCACGGCTGCGGGATCGACGTAGACGCGCTGTCCCAGTGTCGGCAGGACCCCCCGCCAGGGCCGGATGTTGCTGCTCAAGCTGCTGCTCCAACTTCGCGCCGGGCGTCAGCGCATGGTCACGAATTCCTCGGCGCTGGTGGGGTGGACCGCGATCGTGTCGTCGAAATCCCGCTTGGTCGCACCCATCTTCAGGGCGACCGCGAAGCCCTGGAGCATCTCGTCAGCGCCTTCGCCGATGACGTGCAGCCCTACGATGCGTTCTTCGGTGCCGACGGTCACCAGCTTCATTTCGGTCCGCCGCTGGTGGCCGGTCAGGGCGTGGTACATCGGCACGAAGCTGGAGGTGTAGCAACGCACGGCGTCGCCGTGGATGTCGCGGGCCTGCGTCTCACTGAGGCCGACGGTGCCGATGGGGGGATGGCTGAAGATCACCGTCGGAATCATGTCGTAGTCGAGATGGCGCCCGGGCTGGCCACCGAACAGCCGGTCCGCGAGCCGCCTGCCCGCCGCGATCGCCACCGGCGTCAGCGCCGCCTGCCCGGTCACGTCGCCGATCGCGAAGATCCCCCTGGCGCTCGTTTCCTGGTACCGGTCCGCAATGATGTAGCCGTCGTCGTACTGGCGCACGCCAGCCTTCGCCAGGTCGAGCTCCTCGACCGCCGGCTTGCGGCCAATCGCCCATAACACGCAGTCGAACGGTCCCAGGATGCGGCCGTCCGCGGTCCACAGCTCGTGGTGATCCGGGGTCTCGCGGATCTGCGCCGGCACCGCATGGTCGACGATCTCGATGCCGTCCTCGCGCATCTGCTTCATGAGCGCCACGGCGAGCATCGCCTCGAAACTCCTGAGGACGTAGTCATAGCGGATGGCCAGCGTCACCCTCGTCCCGAGCGCCGCGAAGATGCCAGCCAGCTCGGCCGCGACGTAGCCGCTGCCGATGATCGCGACCGTCCGCGGCCGGCGCTCGAGCTCGAAGAACCCGTCGGAGGTGATCCCCAGCTCGGCACCCGGCAGGTCCGGAACCGTCGGCCGGCCGCCCGTGGCGATGACAACATTCGGGGCCGCCAGCAGCTTGTCGCCGGCGACCACCGTCTGCGCATCGCCGAAACGCGCGCTGTTGCGCAGGTGAGTGATGCCGCGTCGTTCGAGGTTGGCCGCATAGATGCCGTTGAGGCGCTCTACGTAGGCATCGCGCGCCAGCTTGAGCGCATGCCAGTCGTGCTCCTCCTGCGTGACCTTGAAGCCATAGCCCGCGACGTCGCCGATGTTGCCGGCGATGTTGGCCGCGTAGAACATGACCTTCTTGGGCACGCAGCCGACGTTGACGCAGGTTCCGCCCAGAGGCTTCGGCTCGACTAGTGCGACCTTCGCACCGTGGTCCGCGGCGCGCTGGGCACAGGCCAGACCGCCGCTGCCGCCGCCGATGACGATCAGGTCGTAATTGGCCGGCATGTGAACTCCGTCTATCCAGTGCGCGAATTGCCCGATGATATACTGCCGCGGCTCGTTCGGGCATTGGCCGGGGAGGATGCGGGATGGTTGTCGTGGTCTTTCTCGCGGTAATCGCCGTCATCGCCGTATACGCCGTAGGAATCTACAACGGCCTGGTCAAGCTGCGCGAGAGCGTCAAGCAGGCATGGTCGAACATCGACGTCCTGCTGGTACAGCGTCACGACGAGCTGCCAAAGCTGGTCGAGACCTGCAAGCGCTACATGCAGTACGAGCAGGAGACCCTCGAGCGCGTCATGAAGGCGCGGGCGTCGGTCTTCCAGGCCGCAGGGCGCGGCGACGTGGCCGCGCTCGGTGCGGCCGAGAGCTCCTTGCGTGCCGGCCTCGGGCAGTTGTTCGCGGTCGTGGAGAACTACCCACAACTGAAGGCGGACGAGTCCTTCCGTCACCTGCAGGCACGCATTACCCAGCTCGAGGAGAGCATCGCGGACCGCCGCGAGCTCTACAACGCGTCGGTGAACCTCAACAACGTCCGTGTCCACCAGTTCC
>DATHZW010000273.1:0-3706 GCA_035458405.1 Steroidobacteraceae bacterium
ACGGCGGCCGCGATGCCGGCGCGCGGGTCCAGGACGCCTTCAAGCTGTTCACCCGGCTCGTGAACATCGGCGACGCCAAGTCGCTCGCCTGTCATCCGGCCAGCACGACGCATCGGCAGCTGTCGCCCGAGGAACTCGGGAGGGCCGGCGTCACCGAGGACATGGTGCGCCTGTCGATCGGCATCGAGCATGTTGACGACCTGATCGAGGACCTCGACCAGGCGCTTGCCGCCGCGTAGAAACGCGGAAAGGGGCCCTGAACGCTGGGGAATCCCTTTCCCCCGGCGCTGCAGACGGCGGGATTGCCCCTTTTTGGAGACGCATCGAGGGAGAACCGACTCTTTTCCCCGGCAGCGTGGGAAAATGCGCCATGGATGGGAGCGCGACATGACGCGGGACGACGGCCAGCGCGCGGCGAGATGGCTGCTCGCCGTCGTCACGTTCCTGATCATCTACGGCTCCCTCTACCCCTTCCGCTTCGCCGCCAGCGAGGCGCATGGCGCGATGGACCTGATTGGCCGCCTGCACTGGGCCAGGACGACACGCAGCGATATCGCGGCCAACGTCCTGCTCTACCTCCCCTTCGGCGCCTGCCTCGGCTGGATGCTGGCGGCCAGGATCGGCGGGCTGCTCGCGGCGCTCGTCGCCACCGCCATAGGCGTGCTGCTGGCCACCTCGATCGAGGTGGCGCAGGTCTTCGAGACGCGCCGGGTGGCGAGCCTCGCCGACGTCTTCTTCAACGGCCTCGGGACGCTCGCCGGCGGCCTGCTGGCGCTGACGCTGCGCTCCGCTCGCCACGGCTTCCGGCGGCACGCCTTCGCCAGCGTACTCGCCGAGCCGATCGCGGCCGCCCTGCTGCTGCTGTGGATCGGCTACAGGCTGGCGCCGTTCGCACTGACCTTCCGGCCCGCAGAGTGGGCCGCGGCGCTGGCCCCGCTCGCCGCGGGTCCGTGGTTCACGCCCGGCACCGTCGTCGAATACGTGGTCCTCTGGCTGGTCGTCGGGAGAGCGCTGCAGACCATCGTCCCCGGCCGGCCGCTGGTTTCGTCGCTCGGCACGCTGATGCTGGCGCTGTCCGCGGGCCTGGTGCTCGTCGCCGACAGGACGCTGCAGCCCGCGGAAGTCGTCTCGATGCCCCTGGCGCTGCTCCTCGCCTGGCCGCTGTCTAGACTCACGGGGACATCAAGCGCCCTGCTGCTGGCCGCCCTGCTGGCCGCGCTCATCGCCATCAAGGGCCTGGCGCCGTTCGATTTCGAGGTCGATCCCGCGGCGTTCGGCCTGGTGCCTTTCCGCGACTCCCTGACCCGCTACCGGGCCACCAACCTGCTGGACATGTTCGAGAAGTGCTTTCTCTACGGCTCGCTCGTGTGGCTGCTCACCCGGGCCGGCAACCGCGCGCTGACGGCCACCGTGCTCGCCGGGGGACTGGTACTGGGAATCGAGCTGCTGCAGGCCTGGCTGCCCGGCAAGCCGGCCGACATCACCGATCCACTGCTGGTGCTGGCCGCCGGCGGGCTCGTGGCCATGTTCGACGGCGCCGGGCCGGGCGGCGCCGTGCGCCGGCCGTTCAGGTGAAACGAATCCATGCGCGCCACCGGGGCGAATGGGCGAAGGGAATGCTCGATCTGACGCGACCAGGAGGACTGCCGTGACAGCCAGGACGGTATTGAAGACATTGTTTGCGGCCATCCTGATCTCGCTGGCCGTCTACACGTCCTGGGCCAGCACCCAGCAGGCCGTCTGGGAGTGGCGCGGATTGCTGGTCCCACCGGATCGATGGTGGACGATTGCGACGCTGATGGACGCCTACTTCGGCTTCACCATCTTCTATGCCTGGGTGTTCTACAAGGAACGGGGCACCGTGGCGCGGCTGGGCTGGTTCGTTGCGATCATGCTGCTGGGCAACATGGCCACGGCCGCGTACCTGCTCAGGGAACTCGGCAGGCTGAGGCCGGACGACGATGCCTCGGCGATCCTGCTGCGGCGCGGCAACGAATCAAAGGTGCAGCCGGCATGAGCGCCTCCGCCGTCGCGACCGAAGACGTCGTCGCCAGGGCGCCTGCAACGCGACTGCTCGAACGCGGCCTGCTGCCCGACTGGCTCATCCGCCTGGGAATACGCAGGCTGGTCCGCCAACGGCTGGCCGAGGAGGCCAGCGGCGGCCC
Organism: Steroidobacteraceae bacterium; assembly: GCA_035458405.1. Taxonomy (GTDB): domain Bacteria; phylum Pseudomonadota; class Gammaproteobacteria; order Steroidobacterales; family Steroidobacteraceae; genus SG8-30. Next base: position 2,166 of record DATHZW010000273.1, read on the forward strand.
GGAGCAGCGCCAGCGCCGGCTGCAGGACCTGGTCGCGAAGCTCCGCGCCAGTCCCATCGCGGTCAACACCGCGGATGCGAACGAGCAGCACTACGAGCTGCCCACCGAGTTCTTCACGCGCGTGCTGGGCAGGCACCTGAAGTATTCCTGCTGCTACTACGCGCCGGGCGCCGACAGCCTCGACGCCGCGGAGGCCGAGATGCTCCGGCTGACGACCGAGCGCTCCGGCATCCGCGACGGCGAGCGGGTGCTCGAGCTCGGCTGCGGCTGGGGATCCCTGTCCCTGTGGCTGGCCGAGCGTTTTCCAGGCTGCAGGATCACCACGGTTTCCAATTCCCGCACGCAGAAGCAGCACATCGACGCTCGCGCCGCCGAGCGCGGGCTCCACAACCTCGAGGTGATCACCTGCGACCTCAACGAGCTCGCGCTTCCGGCAGGCGAGTTCGACCGGGTCGTCTCGGTCGAGATGTTCGAGCACATGCGCAACTACGAGCGGCTTCTCGGGCGCATCGCCGGCTGGATGAAACCCTCCGCCACGCTGTTCGTGCACATCTTCACGCATCGCGAATACGCCTACCCGTTCGAGGTTCGCGACGCTTCGGACTGGATGGCGCGCTATTTCTTCACCGGCGGCATGATGCCCTCGGACGACCTGCTCCTGTACTTCCAGCGCGACCTCCGGATCGAGTCCCACTGGCAGGTGGACGGAACCCACTACCAGCGCACGGCCGAGGACTGGCTTGCCAACATGGACCGCCATCGCGAACAGCTGATGCCGGTACTGGCCGCCACCTACGGCGCCGCCGAGGCGCGCCGCTGGTGGGTGTACTGGCGGGTCTTCTTCATGTCCTGCGCGGAGCTGTGGGGATACGGCGGCGGCCAGGAGTGGCTGGTTTCGCACTACCTCTTCAGGAAGCCCGGCTGAACGCCCGCCGCGCCTCCCGAGCCGACACGAGTCCGGGCTTGCCTCGGCGCGCCGCCCTTGAGATGCTCAGGCTCCCATGCACGCAATCAAGCGACTCGCCGCGCTCGCCGTCCTGTTGATCGCAGTGCCGGCCGGGGCCGCGGACCCGGACCGGCGCGCCGACGTCTACCGGGAATTTCGACAGGCATCCGAGGCCGGCGATTACGAGACGGCCCTGCCCCTGGCCCGGGAGCTCACCCAGCTGATCGAGCAGGCCGATCCCATGAGCCAGGACCTGCCGACCGCCTACAACAACCTTGGCGTGGCGCAATTCCGGACCGGGGAGCTGGACGCCGCAGAACGCAGCTTCCTGCGTGCCCTCGAGTTTCTCGAGGCCACCCAGGGCATCGCTTCCCGCAAGATGATTTCACCGCTGGCAGGGCTCGGCGCGGTCTACGCGGCGCAGGGCCAGCATGCCCGCGCAGCCGACACCCTGCAGCGGGCGCTGGCGATAAGCCGGCGGGCCGACGGGCTGTTCAACCTGGGCCAGCTGGATATCCTCGACGCGCTGGTCCGCAGCTACGAAGCGATCGGACTGCTGGAGGGCGTGGAGCGCGAGCTGCGCTACGCCCTGCAG
>DATHZW010000274.1:0-6730 GCA_035458405.1 Steroidobacteraceae bacterium
AACCGTCATTTTCGCGAGCGCCTAGTCAGCAGGGAGAATCCGATCATGCCCATTCATCCGGTAATCGCCGAGGTGACCCAGCAGGTGGCCGATCGCAGCCGGGTTGCGCGCACTGAATACCTCGCAGGCATGGCGGCCGCCCGCACGGCTGGCCCGGCGCGGCGCCACCTCTCCTGCTCCAATTTCGCTCATGTCTTTGCGGCGGCCGGCGCGGACAAGCCGGCGCTGCGTGCAGGCGGCGGCCCGAACATCGGCATCGTCACGGCCTACAACGACATGCTCTCGGCGCACCAGCCCTTCGAGCGATATCCGGAGATCATTCGCGCCGCCGCCCGCGAGGCCGGCGCGACCGCACAGGTCGCGGGCGGCGTGCCCGCCATGTGTGACGGGGTCACCCAGGGCCGGCCCGGCATGGAGTTGTCCCTGTTCTCACGCGACGTCATCGCGCTGGCGACCGCGGTTGCCCTGTCCCATGACAGTTTCGACGCCGGCTTGCTGCTGGGCGTGTGCGACAAGATCGTGCCCGGACTGTTCATCGGCGCGGCCAGCTTCGGACACCTGCCATTCCTGTTCGTGTCGGCCGGACCGATGCCAAGCGGACTGAGCAATCCGGAGAAGGCCAGGGTGCGCCAGGCTTATGCCGAGGGGCGCGTCGGCCAGGACGAACTGCTCGAGGCGGAGGCCGCTTCCTACCACTCGCCCGGGACCTGCACCTTCTATGGAACCGCCAATTCAAACCAGCTGCTGCTGGAAGCGATGGGCCTGATGGTCCCCGGCGCCGCCTTCGTGAGCCCCGGGACGCCCCTGCGCGAGGCGCTGACCCGTGCCGCCACCTGGCGCGTGGCGACCCAGGCGGGCGACGGCGCCGAATCGGCTTCCCTGGCGCAGGTCGTCGACGAGCGCTCGATCGTCAACGCCGTCGTGGTGCTGATGGCCACCGGCGGGTCCACCAACCACACCTTGCATCTGGTGGCGATGGCCCGCGCCGTCGGGTTGACCTTGAACTGGGAGGACATGTCGCGAATTTCTGCCGTCACGCCCCTGCTCGCCCGGATCTATCCGAACGGTTCGGCCGACGTGAATCACTTCGCGGCAGCCGGCGGGTTCGCCTTCCTGGCCCGCGAGTTGATGGCGGGCGGGCTGCTGCACGCGGACGCGCGCACGGCCTGGGGCGGGCCGCTGGCATCGCATGCCAGGACGCCCTCGCTGGAGCAGTCGCAGCTCGTCTGGCGTGATCCACCGGCCCTCAGCGGGGACACCGACGTCCTGCGCGGCCTCGACGCCCCGTTCAGTGCCGACGGGGGCCTGAGGCTCCTGACCGGCAACCTGGGCCGGTCGGTCGTCAAGGTATCGGCGGTCAGGCGCGAACACTGGCAGGTCGAGGCGCCGGCCCGGGTGTTCGAGACCCAGGCCCAGGTCGAGGAAGCCTTTCGCAAGGGCGAACTCGATACGGACATGGTGGCGGTCGTCCGCTTCCAGGGTCCGAAGGCCAATGGCATGCCGGAACTCCACAAGCTCACGCCGCTGCTGGCGTCCCTCCAGGACCGTGGGCACAAGGTCGCGTTGGTCACCGACGGCCGGATGTCCGGCGCCTCGGGCAAGGTCCTGGCGGCCATTCACGTCACGCCGGAAGCACTGGACGGCGGTCCGCTGGCCAGGGTCGTCGACGGCGACGTCATTCGCGTCGACGCCGGGCGAGGTACGCTCGAGGCGCTGATTCCCGACAAGGTGCTGGCGACCCGGGACCCGGTGGCTCGACTTTCCAGCGAGGCGCAATCCGGGCTGGGCCGGGAGCTCTTCTCCCTGATGCGGCGCAGTGCCGGACCCGCCGAGCACGGCGCATCCTTTCTTTTCGGAGACGGACGATGACGCAGGTCGACACCCTCTTGGCCATCGCGCCTGTCATACCGGTCGTGACGCTCCGTAGCGTCGATCACGCGGCGCTGCTGGCGCGCGCGCTGCTCGAGGGCGGCATCCGGATCGTCGAGGTGACGCTCAGGACCCCCGCAGCACTGGGCTCGATCGAGCGCATGGCCCGCGACTTCCCCGATCTATCGGTGCTGGCCGGAACCGTCTGCAACGAGGCTCAGGCGCGCGATGCGATGCAGGCAGGAGCCGCGGGGCTGGTCTCGCCAGGGCTCACTTACTCGCTGGCGGTCGCCGTCCAGAGCGCCCGGTTCCCGTGGCTGCCCGGCATCGCCACCGCATCGGACATCATGCGCGGGATGGATCTCGGCCTCGACCGCTTCAAGCTCTTCCCGGCGACAATGGTCGGCGGGCCTGCGGCCCTGCGCGCCTTCGCCGGCCCGTTTCCCGAGCTGCGCTTCTGCCCGACGGGCGGCATCGACCTGGAAACGGCCCCCGACTACCTTGCGCTGGCCAACGTAGCCTGCGTTGGCGGATCCTGGATTGCCACGGACGCCCTGATGCGCGCGGGAGACTGGGACGGCATCCGCGAAAACGCCCGGCTCGCCGCGCAGCTTGAGCAGCAGCGGACCTGAAGCCACAAGGCGGGCTACCGCCTTTCAGGGAGGAGGTTCCTGGGCCAGGTACTGGCCAGCCAGGTACTCCAGGTTGGCGCGCCCGCTCTCGTGCATGAACGGCGCCACCAGCATCAGCACCTGGTAAACGCCTGCGGCAATCGCCTCGCTGGTGCGGTCCCGCCGCGGATAGCGCACCGTGTCGAACGACAGCCAGTAGAGCGTCACGACCGTGACGTTTCGTGCCAGCGCCTCGATCTCGACCGGCGTGGCCTCCAGTTGCCCGGATTCAGAGAGACCCAGGCAGATGCCGCGTGAAGCCTCGACCGCCCGCGCGAAGACCGTGCTGAGGCGATGGCCCGCGCGACGATCCCGGGCCATGATCCCGGACAGGTCGCGGAACAGGAACCGGTACTTCCAGATCGTCTCGAAGATGACGTGCAGGAGAAACCAGGCGTCCTCCACCTCCCGCGCGCGCCAGGTGTCCGGCGGCAGCAACTCCTCGATTTCGGTGACGAACTGGTCCAGCAAGGCGCCGGTCAGCTGGTCCTTCTTGCGGAAATGGTAATGCAGGTTGCCGGCGCTGATGCCGACCTCGGCCGCGATCAGCGTGGTGGAAACGTTGGCCTCGCCCAGGTCGTTGTACAGCCCGAGGGTCGAGTCCAGGATCCGCTGGCGCGTCTGCCGTGCAGGACGCGTACTGGAGGTGGCGGGCATAAAAAAGCGCCGGTGCACGTCGGAAACCCGATCGTACACCAGCGCCGAGGGGGGGATCAGTCAGAGTCTGTTCTGTGTCCCGGTCAGGCGGCGCGGCGCGTGCTGCGCTTGGCCGCCTTCTTGCGGGGCGTCCGGCGCTTGGCCGCGGCCTTCACCTTCACTTCCTTGGACAGGCGGTCGACCTTCCTCGACAGCTTCTGGACTTCGTCCGCGGTCGGCAGGCCGATGTCGTGGATGACCTTGTTCACGCCGTCCTGGAAGCGCTTCTCGACCTTGGTGACGCGCTCGTTGGCGACGTCAGAGAAGCCCTCGACCATCTCTTCGGTCCGGGCGCGCGAGCGGCGGGTCAGCTGCTGGCTCTGCTTGACGGCGAGGTCGACCACCTTGCCCAGTTCGTCGCGGGTCGTGGTCCAGGCGTTCATGTTCGCCTTCCAGATCGCCTGCGCCGACTTGCGGGTAGCCTTGCCCAAATCGCTCGTCTTGATCTCGTTGATCACAGTGTTGAAGTTTTCAATCATGGCGGTCTCCTGGTTGTTGCCGTGTTTCCGGGACCAGCCGCACACGCTGCATTCCCGATCCATGGTGGAATTCTCGACAGTTTGTCTAGGGAGTGCACCCTAGTCTGGCGGCGGTGGCCAGGCGCGCGGGAGCACGACGGAAGGGGTATCGCCAGGCGCCCCGCTGCCCTGCCGTCAGCCGGAGGAGCCTTCGGGCTGCGGAGCCGCAAGCTTGCGACTTGCCTGTTCGCGCACCGCGTAGGCGCGACCCAATGCGACGCCGAGGATGGCAAGCACCACCATGATCAGGGCGCTGAGGGCGCCGAAGCCCGCCAGCAGGAAGCCCTTCGCCTGCAGGAACCCGTGAAACCAGCCGGCGGCGGTGTCGCTGCCACGCTGCACGACCGTATCGATGAAATTCTTGGCCTTGTACTTGCTCTCGGGGTCGACCGCGGTAAACAGCACTTCCCGCGACGGCTTGGCAACCCCGAACTCGCCCGCGCGCCGCAGCACCTGGCTGATGGCGAGGGGCAGCAGGAAGGGCGCCATGACCAGCCAGATGAAACTGCCGAAGGCGACCAGCGGCATGGTCACGAGCCCACCGGTCAGGGTGAAGCGCTTGATGATCCGCGAGGTCACCATTCCCTGCATCACGAAGGCCAGCAGGTTGACGCCGAGGTCCAGGCGGGCGAAGAACGCCGTGCGCAGGGCCGTGTCGGCATAGGCTGCCGAGGCGAGGCGCTGCAATTCGAAGTACATGAACGTGCCGGCCACGGCCCCCAGGCTCAGCATGGCCACGATGCCCATCAGGTACGGTGTCCGCAGCACGAGCGTCACGCCGGCCAGCGCGCCACCGCCGATCGGCTCCGTACTCTCGGCGGCCGTGCCGGGCGCCTCGCCGTGGCGTTCCACCGACCAGTGCCCGAGCGCGCGTATGCAGGGAATGGTCGCCAGCAGGAGCAGCATCGACAGCATGACCAGTCCGGCCGTGCCCAGTCCGGATGCCAGTGACTGGGTCAACAGCGGGCCGATGATGGCCCCGGCACTGCCGCCCGCCGCGATCGGGCCGAACAGCCGCCTGGCCTCGTCGCCGCGGAAGACGTCCGCCATGAAGCTCCAGAAGACCGACACCACGAACATGTTGAAGACGCTGAGCCAGACGAAAAACGTGGCGGCTGTCCTTTGCGAACCCGGGTCCGCGCTGAAGGCCAGGTAGAACAGGAACATGTTGAGCGCAAAGAAGCCGTAGGTGATCGGCAGCAGCCGCCGCTTGCGGACGCGGGAAACCAGCGCACCGAACATGGGCGTGATGACCAGCATGACGATGAACGTGTAGGTGAACAGGGCCGGCAGTCGCCCCAGGCCCGCGTTGGCGGCCATGGCGTCGCGCACCGGCCGCAGCAGGTAGTAGCTGCAGAGCAGGAGAAAGAAATAGACGAATGCCAGGACCACGGCCCGTTCCTCGCCGTGACGGGCCCCCAGCAGCTTGCGAGCCAAGTGGGCTACCGGCATGTCAAAGGCGCTCCACGCTGCCGGCCAGGTGCGGGCGCCCTTTGGAAGCGTCCTGCAGCACAAAGGTCCACGCCTGCCCCGCGTGCCAGTGCCGGAGCCTGACCTCGGTGGGCAGGAACACCGGCAGCTTGAAATCGACCGGAATGCGGCAGGGTGCGCTGGTCAGCTCGGGGCCCAGTGCCGCCAGGGCGCAGGCCTTCGTCCACATTCCATGGGCAACGGCCCGGTCGAAGCCGAACCAGCGCGCCGTGAAGTCGGTCATGTGAATGGGGTTCACGTCGCCGGAAACCCGGGCGTAGGCGCGCGCCAGGCGATGGCTGGCCGCGAACGGCTCCTCGGTCACCGCCGCGTCCGCCGGTGGTTTCGGCACCCTGAGCGCGGCCCGCGCCGCCCTCGCCGCCTGGGCACCACCCGCGAGCTGTCGTGCGAGCACCGTGCATCGTTCCAGCCAGGCTGGCCCGTTCCGGTCCAGCAATTCCGTGTGCAGGTCGAATTCCTGGCCGCGGTCGGTCTCGCGATGCCCCTCGATCCAGCAGCGAACCCCGTAGGTTTCCCGCTCCGACAGCGGCCGCAGCCACGTGATCTCGTTGGCGATGTGAACCAGTCCCAGGAGGCGCAGCAAGAATGCCGGTTGCGCCATCAGGGCAACCTGCAAGGAGATCGCCAGCACGTGCGGATAGGTGACCGGCAGCTGCCCATCGTCCGGGAAGCCGCAGACCGCCCGGTATCTCGCCAGGTGTCGCGGGTCGATCCGGACCTCCGACACCTCGCCCTCGAGGCGTGGAATGGTGGTTCCAGCCGGCAACACCCGCTGCCGAGCCGCGAGGACCCCTCGCGCGTAGTGACGAACCAGCGCGGGGGGCCGGGCAAACTTCAATCTGACGTCGCTTCGTCCCATGCTGGCTGGTCGACTCCCTTGAGGGTCGCCGCGACCAGTCGGCGCCGTCGCTACTCGACGACCCGGTCTATGGTCAGATTGATGCGGCCCGACGAGGCGGGATCATAGCGGACCTCGCCGTACAGGTCGCCGGCTGACGCAATCGGCCTGCCAGTCAGCGACACGCGGGCCACCAGGGCAAGCGAGTCCACCTGCTTGAGCGACGTTCCCGGAATCATCGCGTTGGCGTCGGTCAGCGTGATGTCCAGCGGCAGTTCGCTGCTGGAGCGGCGGACCGCAGCCAGCGGCGGGCCACCCGCGCTGCTGCGGGCGAGGACGAACAGCGTCGTGCCCGGGGGGACGCGCCCGGCCAGCGCCGGCGCGACTGCGATGCGCAGATCGATACCCTCCCCCGTCGGCACGGCCGCGGGGGTCGCCACTGCGGCGGGCGCACTCACCGGCTGGGCAGGCGCCGCGGCGGCGACGGGTGTCGCCTCCTGCGCCGGGCCGATGGTCGAATCGATCTCCGCGATCCGGGCATCCACGATCTGCAGGATCTCCGGCGGACCGCCCAGGGTCCGAAGCGCCTGCCAGTGTGTACGCGCTGCCGCCAGGTCCTGCCTGCGGAACTCGGTCAGGCCCGCATA
>DATHZW010000275.1:0-7372 GCA_035458405.1 Steroidobacteraceae bacterium
CTTCTGCCTTCTTACGACTCACGACTCACGACTCACGACTCACTGACTATCCGCTATCCGCTATCCGCCATCCGCCATCCGCTCTTCCCTCAGCCACTTCCCCACCGTCTCGCGCAGCTCCGTGATCCGTCCGTGAAAGAAATGGTCCGCGCCCGGGAAGATCGCGACCTGCGGCGCCGGCTCGACGGTGCGGGTCCACGCCAGCACCGATTCGTGGTTCACCAGTTCGTCGTTGTCGCCCTGCACGACGAGCCAGGGATGCCGTGGCGTCGCCAGCTGTGAGAAATCGAACCGCTGCACCGGCGGCGCCACCGTGACCAGCCTTTCGGCCCCTCGCGCCAGCGCCATGCCATAGGCGACGAAGCTGCCGAAGGAAAAGCCCATTGCCCAGAGCCGGCTCGCGCCCAGGGCCTGGCCGGCCCACTGCGCCACGGCCAGCGCGTCGTCCGTCTCGCCGACGCCATTGTCGTAGGCGCCGTGGCTCCCGCCCACACCGCGGAAATTGAAGCGAATCGTCGTTACGCCGCAATCCAGGGCCGCGCGCGCCAGCGCATGCACGACCTTGTTCTGCATGGTGCCGCCGAAGAGCGGATGCGGATGGCAGCACACGGCACAGACGCCCGCGACCGGCCCGGCGGGGCGCTCGAGCAGCGCCTCGAGCGGGCCGATCGGCCCATCGATGAACATTCGCTCGGCGACGGGATGGCGATTGGTCATCCTGGAGCGGGGCTATTTCGCGTTCTGGACGAACGAGCCGGACTCGACGCCGAGCAGCTCGACCTCGAACACCAGCGTGGAGTCCGGCGGGATCAGGCCGTTGCCGAAACCGCGGCTGCCATAGGCCATTTCCGGCGGGATGACCAGCCGCCTGAGCCCGCCGACCTGCATGCCCGCGATGCCGACTTCCCATCCCTTGAGGACGCGGCCCTCGCCGAGCGTGAACTGGAAAGACCGGCCGCGGTCGCGCGAGCTGTCGAACTTCCGGCCGCGATAGCCCAGCGCGCCGGCCTCGTAGAGCCAGCCCGTATAGTGGACGGTCAGCGCCATGCCGAAGCGAGCCTCGTCGCCGAAGCCCCTGCGCAGGTCCTCGGTCAGCAGCTGCGGACCGGCCTGCGTGACCGCCCCCGCCCCGGCGGGTTCGGCCTGGCGCGGCCCTGTCCCGGCCGCTGCCGGTTCCGCCGTCGCCTCGCCGGCCGCCGGGCTGGCGGTCGCGTCTCCCGTCGTCTCGACCTGCGCGCCTTCCTGCGCCGAGGCCAGGGCGACAGCCAGCGACATGGCCAGGGCGGCCAGGACCGGGAAGGGGCGGCAGGTCATTCGGCGTCCTTGCGCAGGTCGAGCGAGGCCGAGTTCATGCAATAGCGCAGCCCGGTCGGCTCGGGGCCGTCCTCGAACACGTGCCCGAGGTGGGCGTCGCAACGGGCGCAGGTGACTTCGGTACGGACCATGCCATGACTGTCGTCGCGGTGCGTCCGGACGCGGTCGCCGGCCAGCGGCAGCCAGAACGACGGCCAGCCACAACCGGCATCGAACTTGGTATCCGACGAGAACAGTTCCTGGCCGCAGCAGACACAGGCGTACACGCCCTTGTCCGTGCTGCGGTAGTACTTGCCCGTGAAGGGACGTTCCGTGCCCTTCTCCTGGGTGACGTGGTACTGCTCCGGCGTCAGCCGCGCCTTCAGTTCGTCCTTGGCCGGAATCCTGTCGGTCATGGGGATGCCTCGGGTTGCACAGCACCGCCGGCGCCGGCGATGCCCGCGATTATAGGGTCGCCGCCCGCCGGTTTCGTCACTTGCCGCCCGGGACGATGATCGGCGACGCAGCGGCGGCGCCGACCAGGCGGTTGATGCGGCGCACGAATTCTCCCGGGTCGGCCAGCTGCCCCCCCTCGCCCAGCACCGCCTGCTCGTGCAGCAGGTGGGCCAGGTCGTCGAACTCCTCGCCGTCGGCCAGCCCGTCCAGTCGCTGCACCAGCGGGTGCGACGGGTTGAGTTCCAGCCAGGCGCGGGACGGCGGCAGCTTCTGGCCCGCCGCTTCCAGCAGCTGGCGCAGCTGCGGCCCGAGGTCGTGCTCGTCGCGGACCAGGCAGGACGGCGAATCCGCCAGTCGCTCGCTCGCGCGGACCCCGGCAACCCGGTCCCCGAGCCGGCCGGCGATGCGCTCCCACAACGGCGCCATCGTCGAGGCCGACACGGCCGCGGCCTTGCGCTCGCCTTCGGGAATCACGTCCTCCAGGCCGAGCGAACCCTTGGCGACGTCCTTCAGCTGCTTGCCGTCGTATTCGCCGAGGTGCCCGATCATCCATTCGTCGATGCGATCGGACAGCAACAGGGCCTCGACGCCGTGCGCCCGCAGCTGCTCGAGCTGCGGGCTGCCCCGCGCGGCCTCCGCGCTGCCGGCGACGACGTAGTAGATGTGCTTCTGTCCCGGCTTCATGCGCAGCACATAGTCGCCGAGCGACTGGTCCTGCCCGGAACTGTCCGCAAATGTCGTGGCGAAGCGCAGCAGCGGGGCAATCCGCTCCCGGTTCGCGGGATCCTCGGCCAGGCCCTCCTTGAGGACGGCGCCGAACTCCTTCCAGAAGCCGCGGTACTTCTCCGGCTCGTCCTGCGCCAGCTGCGTGAGCATGTCGAGCACGCGCCGGGTGATCGCCCCCCGAATGGCCCCCACCTCGCGGTCCTCCTGCAGGAGTTCGCGCGACACGTTGAGCGGCAGGTCGCTGGAATCGACGACGCCCTTCACGAAGCGCAGGTAAAGCGGCAGGAACTGCTCGGCGTCGTCGAGGATGAAGACGCGACGCACGTACAGCTTCAGCCCGCGCGGGGCCTCGCGGTTATAGAGGTCGAAGGGGGCCGCCGAGGGGACGTACAGCAGCGTCGTGTACTCGCGCCGGCCCTCGACGCGGTGGTGCGCCCAGGCCAGCGGATCGCCCGGATCGTGCGAGACGTGGCGATAGAACTCGCGATACTCCTCCTCGGTCAGGTCCTGCTTCTGCCGGGTCCACAGGGCCTGCGCCTGGTTGGCGCGGTCGTAGTCCCCCTTGCCGCCGTCGGGCCGCAGCAGCACCGGGAAGGCGATGTGGTCGGAATAGGTGCGAACGAGCTGCCGCAACCGGAATGCCTCGGCGAATTCCGCGGCATCCTCCTTCAGGTGCAGGACGACGCTGGTTCCGCGTTGCGCCCGGTCGACGGTTTCCACCGTGAACTCGCCGGTTCCCTCCGACGCCCACCTGACGCCGCTGGAAGCGGGCTCGCCCGCCTTGCGGGAAAACACCTCGACCCGGTCGGCCACGATGAAGGACGAGTAGAAACCGACGCCGAACTGGCCGATCAGCTGGCTGTCCTTCTGCGCGTCGCCGGTGAGCCTGGAGAAGAACTCCGCCGTGCCGGACTTGGCGATGGTGCCAAGATGCTCGACGGCTTCCTGGCGCGTCAGGCCGATGCCGGAGTCGGTCACCGTCACCGTCCTGGCCTTCGAGTCGAAGTCGATGCGGATGTCCAGCTCGCCGCCGTCGGCGGTGAGCGAGGTGTCCGCCATGGCGGCAAAGCGCAGCCTGTCGCAGGCGTCGGAGGCATTGGAGATCAGCTCGCGCAGGAATATCTCGCGGTGGCTGTAAAGGGAATGGATCATCAGCTTCAGCAGCTGCTTGACCTCGGCCTGAAAGCCCAGGGTCTCGGTACCGGTTGTGGTCATCGCCATCGCTCCGTTGGTTTCCGTGACGCGCAGCGGCGGGCCGGGCCCGGCGGCGCAGGCCAAGGGTATGGGGGTCATGGCCTTGGGTTTCAAGGGCTTGCGTTGCGCCCGTCCTTGCGAACCCCCCGGCCCGCAGCGTAGTCTGCGCGTCTGTCGAACGGAGCGGACCGGATGCGACGCATCACGATCCTCAATCCCAAGGGCGGGTCCGGCAAGACCACCCTGGCCACCAACCTGGCCGCCTACTACGCCTCGCGCGGTTTCCCGACCGCGCTGTTCGACTACGACCCGCAGGGCTCGAGCTCCCGCTGGCTGAAGATCCGTCCGCAGACGCTGGCGCCCATCCACGGCGTCGCCGCCTACCAGAAGATCCCCGGCATGACCCGCAGCTTCCAGCTCCGGGTGCCGCCGGGCACGACGCGGGTGATCGTCGACACGCCGGCCGCGATCGAGCCGACCCGTTTCGTCGAATTCACGCGCGAGGCGCAGGCGATCGTGGTGCCCGTGCTGCCGTCGCAGATCGACATCCACGCCTGCACCAAGTGCATCGAACACCTGCTGACGACGGCCAAGATCAAGCGCCGCGAAGGGCGCATCGCGGTGGTCGCCAACCGCGTGCGGCCGAACACCCTGGTGTTCCGTTCGCTGATGCGCTTCCTGGAGACGCTCGACATCCCCATCATGGCGACCTTTCGCGAGTCGCAGAACTACGTGCGGTCGTTCGAGCTGGGGCTCGGGCTGCACGAGATGCAGGCGGAAAGGTCGCTGCCCGATGTCGAGCAATGGGCGCCGCTGGTGGCCTGGCTCGAAAGCCGCGGCCAGGCGGGCGGATTCGGCAGCGAAGCCGCGCGCTGAGACGGCTCAGCGAAACCAGTGCAGCCGATGGCGCACGACGGCCAGCAGGTCGTCGAGGTCATCCAGCAGCTGAAGAATCCGTTCCATGGGGACGAATCGGGCCCGGGGGCGCTAGCGGGGCTTGTGGGGATCCTCGGCCGCGTCGGCCTCGTCCTTGGCCCAGCTGACGCGCATCTTGTCGGCCCAGGACTTGTAGTGCGTGTAGGTGAACAGCTGGCGCTCGATCGCGCCGTGGCGGTTCGGCGTGACCTTGCGCGCCTGCCACTCGACCGGGGGTTCCGCCCCTGTCGGCGTCGACCGGACCGGTGCCGGTAGCACCGCGAGCTTTGGCTGGCTCATAACACGCGAATCCTGTTGGGTCACTTGCCCGGGACGTTACGCCCCGGGCCGTGCGGTAAACAGGAACTGGTTCACAGCCCGGCGAGCGCCGGACGGGGTCAGGCGACGATGCGATAGCAGGGCTTGTACTCGCCCAGCAGCTTCATGCGCCGCTGCGCCACGAAGGCCCGCAGCAGCTCGTCGAGGGGCTTGCCGATGTCGGCGTCGCCGTGGATGGTGAAAGGCCCTCCGGCCTCGACCAGCCTGAGCCCGTGCTCCTTGACGTTGCCCGCCACGATGCCGGAGAAGGCCCGACGAAGGTTCGCGGCCAGCTCGTGGACCGGCAGGTCGCGCGACAGCACCAGCGACGACATGGACTCGTGACTGACCTCGAAGGGGTGCTGGAACGGCCCGGGGACCTTCAGCAGCCAGTTGAAGTTGTAGGCATCGCCGGCGCGGCGGCGGCCGCGGCGAACCACGTCCAGTCCCTGCCTCATCTCGCGGGCCACCTCGGCCGCGTCGTCGACGATGATCCGGTACCGCTTCTGCGCTTCCGGGCCGAGCGTGATGCTGATGAACCGGTCGAGTTGCTCGAAATAGGCCTGGCTCTGGCGCGGCCCCGTGAAGACGACCGGAAACGGCTGGTCCATGTTTGCCGGATCCAGCAGGATGCCGAGCAGGTAGAGGATCTCCTCGGCGGTGCCGGCGCCACCCGGGAACACGACGATGCCGTGGCCGAGACGGACGAAGGCTTCGAGCCGCTTCTCGATGTCCGGCAGGATTACCAGCTGGTTGACGATCGGGTTGGGCGGCTCGGCGGCGATGATGCCTGGTTCCGTCAGGCCGACGTAGCGGCCGTCGCGGACCCGCTGCTTCGAGTGGCCGATGGTCGCGCCCTTCATCGGGCCCTTCATGGCGCCCGGCCCGCACCCGGTGCAGATGTCGAGGCCGCGCAGGCCGAGCTCGTAGCCGACCTCCTTGGTGTACTCGTACTCGTGGCGCGGGATCGAGTGGCCGCCCCAGCAGACCACCAGGTCCGGGCGGCTCTTGTGTTCCAGCGCGTGCGCATTGCGCAGGATGCTGAAGATCGCGTTGGTGATGCTCGGCCCGTCGCCCAGGTCGAACCGCGGCACGACCTCGTTGTGGGTGTACACGATGTCGCGCAGCACCGCGAACAGGTGCTCCTTTACGCCGCGGATCATCTGTCCGTCGACGAAGGCCGTGCCCGGCGCGTGGCGCATCTCGAGCTTGATGCCCCAGGGCTGGCGGATGATGCGGATATCGAAGTCCTTGTAGGCCTCGAAGATCATCCTCGCGTCGTCCAGCTGGGTCCCGCAGTTCAGCACCGCCAGCGCGCACTGCCTGAACAACGGGTACAGGCCGCCCTGGCCGCGATCGAGCAGCTTGGCGACCTCCTGCTGCGAGAGATTCTCGAGGGCGCCCTTTGGCGCCACCCTGGCGTGCAATACGGCGTCGGCGTCCCCGTTCGTCACGGGCTCGCCGCCGTTGGAACCCGTCTCGGCGGTCTCGGCGATCTTGTCGTTCAAGGAAGGATCTCTATCGGCGTGTCGGGGCGGGTCAGCAGCCACACTTCCAGCATGTCCTCATTGGACAACGCTATGCAGCCGTCCGTCCAGTCGCTCGATAGATAGCGCTCGCGGGGATGTTTCGGAATGTTGGGCAGGCCGTGGATCATGATGAGCCCGCCCGGCCGCACGCCATTCTTGCGCGCCGCGGCGAGGTCCTGCGGGCCCGGGTAGGAGACCTGGATCGCGAGGAAGAATTCGCTCTGCGGGTTGCGCCGCGTCAGCAGGTAGCGGCCCTCGGGCGTGCGGAAATCGCCCTCCTGCTCCTTCGGTCCGCTCGGGTTCAGGCCGAGCGAGATGCGGGAGCTCCTGAGCGGCTGTCCGTCGCGGAAGAGCGCCAGCGTCCTGTCCGACTTGCGCACGATGACGTGGTCGGCGGTCCCGAAGGCTTCCGGGCCGGCCTCGAATATGTCGGCACGCGCAGGCGACGCGACCAGCGCCGCACAGGCCAGGAGCAGAAGGATCCGCATGCTCATGGGCGCGCATTATAGGGCGCAAGCCGGAAAAGTGCGCCGAGACGCGTCTCACGCTTGCGACACCGGACCCGGACTAGCGGAGGACCACCTCGCGGCAGCCACGGCTGGTGGCGTCCGCCACCAGCCGGTAGGAACCGCCGGCCACGACCTCGGCCTCGATTGCGAATCGCGTGACGACGCCCGCCTCCGGCACGCGGCAGTCGACCAGGAAGCTGTGCCTGCCCGGCTGCAGTTCGACCACCGTCTTGCTGACCGGCACCTCGTATTCGTCCACCTTGCGCAGGATCACCTGCACCGGCAGCCCGGCGGACACCGACGGGTCGGCCCTGACCACGGCCCTGTCGGCCTTCGACAAGCGCGCGCCCTCGTAGGCCTGCACGTGGCCGCAGCCCGCCACGCCGAGGGTCGCGCCGAGAATCGCCGCAGCAAGCATGAATCCGGACAGGG
>DATHZW010000276.1:0-2387 GCA_035458405.1 Steroidobacteraceae bacterium
AACGCCACCTCTGTCGGGTCTCCTACGGGCCCGCTCGGGCCGGCCTCGACGTCGTTGGACACCGCAAGTGCGTCCCGCAACTCCGTCCAGGTCGCGTCGAGCTTCTCCGGCGGCTGGTCGACGGCCGCGGAATCGACATACCAGGCACGCACCTGCATGCGGTTCTGGGTCAGCGTCCCGGTCTTGTCGGAGCAGACGTGGGTGACCGAGCCGAGCGTCTCGACCGCGGGCAACCGGCGCATGAGCGCCTGTCGAGCCACCATCTTCCTGGCACCGAGTGCCAGCGATATGGTCACCACCGCGGGCAGGGCCTCCGGAATGGCCGCCACCGCGAGGCTGATCGAGGTCAGCAGCATCAGCAGGACGTCTTCACCCCGCAGCAGGCCGGCGGCGAAGACCAGGGCGCAGATGACAATGATCACCAGCGACAGCCGCTGCCCGAACCGGGCCAGGCGAAGTTGCAGCGGTGTCTGGCTCGACTCCGCCTCCGCGAGCAGTTGCGCGATCCGGCCAAGCTCGGTTTCCATGCCGGTCGCGACGCAGAGGCCGACTCCCCGTCCGCGCGCCACGATGGTGCCCTTGTAGGCCATGTTGAGGCGGTCACCGATCGGCAGCGTCGGGTCGTCCAGCGGCTGGAGGCGCTTGTCCACCGGGTGGGACTCGCCGGTGAGCGCGGCTTCCTGCGCCGCGAGTTCGGCGCATTCAACGAGCCTCAGGTCGGCCGGGACGATGGCGCCGGCCTCCAGCAGCACCACTTCGCCGGGAACGAGCGTCTCGGCCGGAACCGTCTCGACCTGGCCGTCCCGGCGGACGCTCGCGGCCGGCGCCGCCATGCGCCGCAGCGCGTGGATCGCTGCCTCGGCACGGTATTCCTGCACGAACCCGATCACCGCGTTGAGGACGACGATCGCCAGGATCACGACGACGTCCTGGAGGTCGCCGGTCAGGCCGGCGAGCACGGCCGCGGCCAGCAGCACCAGGATCATGAAGTCCCTGAACTGGCCCAGCAGCAACGCCGACCAGTGGCGAGGCGGCGTCTCGCGCAGGACGTTGGGCCCATGCTGCTGGCGGCGGCGCGCTACCTCGTCGGCGCTGAGCCCGCGGCGAACCGCCACGTCCAGCCGGTCGGCAGCCGCCTGCACGGACAGCGTGTGCCAGGCGGGTCGCGTCCCGGCTGGCCGGTCGTTTCTTTCCGCCTTGCCAGGGGGATCGATGGTCACTGGCCGATCAGGAACAACACGTAGGAGTTGATGACATAGATCAGCAGCAGGAACAGCCCGGTCCAGCCGAAGGCGCGGAAGGTCCGCTCAGCCGGCCGGTAGAAGAGCGCGGCGATGACCGCGCCGCTCATCACCATGGCGCTGATCGCCGTGCCCGCATGCGCCTTGCTGATCGAGCTGAACAGCGGGCCGTCTGCATAGGCGAGGTCGTCGACGGCGATGATCGCCATGTCGAAGAGGTTGCTGCCCAGCAGGTTGCCGATGGCGAGGTCGAGGGCCCCGAGCTTGAGCGCGGAGGCGGCCACCGCCAGCTCGGGCAGGGACGTCGAAAAGGCGACGAACATCGTGCCGACGAAACTGTTGTTCCAGCCCATCACGCGCGCGAGTCCCGCCCCGATGAAGGGCAACGCCACCCCCGCCAGCACCACGACGGCCGCGGCGATCCCGTAGCCCGCCAGGGCGCGGCGCAGGGAGATCTCCGGATAGCGGAGCTTCTCCTTCTCGGGCCGGGCGCGGGCCTCGCGCAGTTCGTACTGCAGGACGATGCGCATGGCCAGGATGTAGCCGACGAAGATCACCGGCGTGTACAGGCCGACGTGACCGATGACCGGCAACTGCTCGCCGACCAGGACCGACAGGGCGACGATGCCCATCAGGATGATGCCGAAGCCCGCGGAAAGGATATGGCTCTGCGCCGCCAGCGTGTAGATCGATGCGCGCGGATGACCCAGCTCCAGGAACAGCAGGATCAGCAGGTTGAAGATGCAGCTGCCGAGCGCGTCGCCGACGGCGATGTTCGGGACCTGCGCGACCACCACTGCGCTGACGCCGGTGACCAGTTCCGGCAGCGAGGTGACGGTCGCCACCATCACCACGCCGATCAGCGTGCGGCCGAGGCCGGTCCGCTCGGCGATCACGTCGCCGTAGCGCGACAGCTGGTAACCGGCCACCCCGATCACCGCCGTGCAAGCCAGGAATTCGAGCCATATGAGGTACATCGCCACCCCACGCCAATCGACGGCAGGCCCGGCGCGCCTGCCGTGTCCCAAGACTAGGCGAGGCGTCGCCCGCGGTAATCAGGATTGCCCGTCGGGCGGGCGGCGGCGGCGCTTTGTGCCAGAATTGCCACCATGAAAATGACTGCGACCTCCCCGCGACCACGCACCT
>DATHZW010000277.1:0-2141 GCA_035458405.1 Steroidobacteraceae bacterium
TCCATCGCCTGGTCCCAGGGAACGTTCTGCAGGCGCAGGGTGACGCGGCCCTTGACCGTGTCGCTGACCACGATGTTCTGGCCGCTGGTGTCGGCCAGCAGCTGCAGCACCGCACGTACCTCGATGTCCTGGAAGTTCAGGGTCAGGCGTTCGCCGATATAGACCTTCTCGGCCTCGGTGACGAGCGCCTTCTTCGGGCGTTCCTTGACCTCGACGACGTAGGTATCGTCCGTCTGGTAGGCGAGCTGCTCGAAGTCGCCGCTCGCGGTGACGACGATGCGTGCGCCGCTGCCGGAACGCGTGGCGTCGACCGTCGAGACCGGCGTCGCGAAGTCCAGCACGTCATAGCGCTTCATCAGCGCCTCGGGCAGCTGCGCACCGGTGAAATCGACGATCACCCGGTTGCCTTCCTGCTTGAGGCTCGCGGGCGTCCTTACGTCTGAGAGCTTGACGATCACGCGACCGGCCCCTTCGGCCGAACGGCGGAAATCGATGCCCGTAATCTGTCGCGGGGCGGACGTGGCCGCCGCCATTGCCGGCGCCTGCTCGGCCTCGGCAGCCTGTGAACCTGCCGAGCCGCCAAGGGTGACGATCACGGCGTCGCCTTCGGCGCGCGCGGTGTAGGCCACCAGCGAGTCGAGGTTGAACACGACCCGGGTCCTGCCGCCCGCCTCGGCCGCTACGATGGAATCGACGCCGCCCGCGTTGACGTCGATGCGGCGGTTTTCAAGCGCCAGGCCGACGTCCGCCAGGTCCACCGACAACCGCGCCGGCTGGTCGATGGTGAAGGTCAGCGGCGCCGGGGCCGGCCCGCTGGTGTTCAGCGTGACCTGCAGGGCATCGCCTGCAAGCGACTGCACCTCGACGGAGGTCAGCGTCGTCGCGGGACCCTGCGCCTGCGCGAAGCCGCCCCATGCGACCGCCAGCGTGGCCAACAGGCCACCCAGCGCCCGCAGCGAGTAGCGTCCGCCCTTGTTAGAAGCCGTTGCCCGGTCATTGCCAGCCATCAGAAATTCTCCCACGAATCAATCGCTCAGGGCGAGGGCTGCCTGCCGCTCGATGTAGCCGCCCATCCCGTCAGGTACGATTTCCACGACCGCGACCTGCGCGTCGTTGACGGAAGTGATGCGGCCGTCGTTCTGTCCCAGGTGGTTTCCCGGGAGCACGCGATGAATCAGTCCGTCCTGGGTCTGCACCAAACCGTAGTTTGAGCGGCCGAGGCGCAGCGTTCCGACCATCTTCAGGGTGTCGAGCGGGAACTGCTCCAGGTACTCCCGCGGCCGCTTGCTGTCGGGCCGCGGCCCACCGACGCTTTCGCCCGCCGCGCTCTGCGTGAACGGCGAACGCTCGCCAGCCATCGAGTACGCGTAGGACTCGTAGGGCACGACCTCGGGGAGCGGCGTGATGCGCCCGCCCGGCCGGAGCTTCGCCTGCTCGATCTCGGCGCGGAGCTCGTCGAGGCCGCCACCGCACCCGGCCAGGGCCAGCGCCGCCACGACGCAGCCCGCGATCCAACTCTTGCTGTTGCTTGCGTGGCTCATGTTCGTCACTTGCGCTTGCTCTTCGCCGCCTTGGCCTGCGCGTCCTGCTCGGCGAGCTCGGACTCTTCCAGGTAACGGTAGGTCTTGGCGGTCACGTCGAGGGTCAGTTCATCGGTCGGTGCCGCAACAGCGCCGCGCCGGCCCCCCCGGCCGGTGCCCTTGCCCTGGCTGATCTGGATGTCATGCAGCGTCACGATGCGCGGCAGCGCCGCGATGCCGCTGGCAAAGGCGCCGAACTCGTGATAGCTGCCGGTCAGGCGGATCTTGATCGGCAGCTCGGCGTAGAAGTCGCGCCGCACCTCGCCCGCGGGCTGGAACAACTGCTCCTGCAGTCCCGAGGCCAGGCCGGTCTGGGAAATGTCGACCAGCAGGCTCGGCACTTCCGTCTTGCCCGGCAGCTGGCGCAGCATGGCGCCGAAGGTGCGCTCGATCTCGGCCAGCTGCTGGCGATAGGCCTCGAGGTTGGCGGCCTTGCGCTGCTTCTGGTCGAAGGTGTTCCACAGCTGCTGCTGCTCGGCCTCCGCCTGCCGGAGGTCGGGCAGGTTGCCGCGATAGACGAACTGCCACACGAGCAACCCGGTCGCCACCACAAAGACGAGG
>DATHZW010000278.1:0-2879 GCA_035458405.1 Steroidobacteraceae bacterium
GGATCCTCGATTCCAAGAATCCGGCGATGCGCGAGCTGATCGACGGTGCCCCGCAGATCGCCGAGCACCTGGACGACGAGTCCCGCGCGCACTTCGAGGGCCTGCAGCGGCACCTGGACGCCTGCGGCGTGGCCTACACGGTCAATCCGCGCCTGGTGCGCGGCCTCGACTACTACACCCGCACGGTCTTCGAGTGGACCACCGACGCGCTGGGCGCGCAGGATGCCGTCTGCTCGGGCGGTCGCTATGATGGGCTGGTGGCGCAGCTCGGGGGTGAGCCCACGCCGGCCATCGGCTGGGCGCTCGGGATCGAGCGTGTCACCGAGCTCATGCGGGTGACGGGCGTCACCCCGCCCGGCCTCGCCCCGCAGGTCTACGTGGTGCTGGTCGGCGAACGCGCGGCGGACCTCGGGCTGGCCCTGGTCGAGCAGTGGCGCGATGCGCTCGCCGGGCTGCGGATCGCGGTCCATCTCGGCGGCGGCAGCTTCAAGTCGCAGCTCAAGCGCGCGGACCGCAGCGGCGCCGGGCTGGCGGTGATCATGGGCGACGACGAGGTGGGCAGGCAGTCGGCGGCGATCAAGCCGCTAAGGTCCGACGCCCAGCAGGAAGAGTGCGCATGGACCGACGTTCCCGCGCGGGTCAGGGCGATGTTGCCCTGAGCGAACAGGGGTTGCAGCAGATCGGGCCGCCGCCGGCGGCCTGCGACAGGATGGTGAAGGGCAATGGTTGACGAATACCTGGACGAACGTGAGCAGGCCGAACAGCTGCAGCAGTGGTTCAAGGAGAACTGGCTGTGGATGGCGGCCGGCATCGGGCTGGGGCTCGGCGGGCTGTACGGCTGGCAGGGCTGGAACGCCTACCTGGACGGCAAGTCGCAGGATGCCGGCCAGCGCTTCGTGGCGATGTTGCAGGCCTTCGACGCCGCGGACCAGGCGCAGGGCCGCGAGCTTGCCGCGGAGATCACCAGCAAGTACGCCTCGACGCCGTACGCGGACCAGGCGGTCCTGGTGCTCGCGAGAGTGGACGCCGAGGCGGGCCAGCTGGACGACGCCGCCGCCAGGCTGCGGCAGGTCATGGAGCAGTCGAAGGACGCGGAGCTGGCCCTGGTTGCGCGCCTGAGGCTGGCCCGGGTGCAGCTGGCGCAGGGCAAGCAGGACGCCGCGCTGGCCACGCTGGACGGCGCCGCGACGCCGGCGGTCGAGGCGGCCGTCGCCGAGTTGCGCGGCGACGCCCTGCTGGCCAAGGGCGACCAGACTGCCGCGTTGATCGCCTACCGCCAGGCGATGGCGGCGGGGACCGCGGACGCCGGGACGGGCCTGGTCGACGCCGAGCTGCTGCAGCTGAAGATCGACGAGCTGTCCGCGGCCGGCGCAGCGCCGAAGAGCGGCTCATGAGGAAGCCATTCCTGCTGCTGTGCCTGTCCGCGATGGCGCTCGCGGCCGCGTGCAGCAAGGAAAAGGACGTGGAGCCCCCGGCCGAGCTGGTCGATTTCAAGGCGCGCGTCGCCATCGACCGCGCCTGGAGCCTCGGCACCGGCGGCGGCGAGGAGCACATGCGGCTGGCGCTGGCACCCGCGGTGGAAGGCGAGACCGCTTACCTCGCCGGTCACGACGGCGACGTATTCGCGGTCAATGCCAAGACCGGCCGCAGCGTCTGGAAGAAGGACCTCAAGCTGCACCTCAGCGCCG
This sequence comes from Steroidobacteraceae bacterium, assembly GCA_035458405.1. Taxonomy (GTDB): domain Bacteria; phylum Pseudomonadota; class Gammaproteobacteria; order Steroidobacterales; family Steroidobacteraceae; genus SG8-30. The sequence continues at coordinate 1,689 of DATHZW010000278.1, forward strand.
GCCCGGGCGTCGGGGGCGGGCTCGTCGTCGTCGGCTCGGCCAACGGCGACCTCGTCGCGCTCGACGCCGCGAGCGGCGCCGAGCTGTGGCGCAGCACGCTTGGCGGCGAGCTGCTTGCGCGGCCGGTCGTCGGCGGGTCGATGGTGATTGCCCACACGGTCGACGGCACGATCCGCGGCCTCAATGCGAAAGACGGCGTGCAGGCATGGCTCTACGAGCAACCGGTGCCGCGGCTGTCGCTGCGCGGCACGGCGCCCCCGGTCATAGACGGCGACGCCGCCATCTGCGCATTCGACAACGGCAAGGTCGCGTCGCTCGGCCTGTCGGACGGCGACCTGTTGTGGTCGGCGACGGTCGGGACCCCCCGCGGCAGGACGGAACTGCAGCGGCTGGTCGACATCGATTCCGCGGTGCAGGTCTCCGGCGACGACATCTTCGTGGTGGGCTACCAGGGCCGGGCCGCGATGCTGGCGCGAAGTTCGGGGCAGATCTGGTGGGCGCGGGACATGTCCAGCTACCGCGGGCTCGCGCTGGACGGCTCCGCGCTCTACGTTTCCTCCGCCGAGGGCGCCGTCGTCGCCATGAGCCGGCGAGACGGTACGGAAGTGTGGCGCCAGAACGCCTTGCGCCTGCGCGGCCTGACCGCGCCGGTGGTGGATGGCGAGGCGATCGTGGTCGGCGATTTCGACGGCTACATGCACTGGCTCGACCGCGAGACCGGCGAGATGATCGGGCGCGTCAAGGCGGGCGGGGACCGGATCAGCAACGCACCGGTCGCGGCCAACGACATGGTGTACGTGCAGAGCGACGGCGGTACCGTGTACGCCTTCCGTTCGCGTCCGCGCGGGTGACCGGGGCGCGCGCGACGGCAGGAGGTCCAGCATGCTGCCGGTAATCGCGCTGGTAGGCCGGCCGAACGTCGGCAAGTCCACCGTCTTCAATGTCCTGACCAGGACCCGCGATGCGCTCGTGGCCGACGTGCCGGGCGTGACCCGCGACCGCCAGTACGGCTTCGGCAGCACCGAGCGCTACCGCTTCATCGTCATCGACACGGGCGGCCTGATCGAGTCGCCGAAAGGCATCGAGCAGCCCATGGCGGTGCAGACCCAGCGTGCCATCGAGGAGGCCGACCACGTCGTCTTCGTGGTCGACTCGCGCGAGGGCCTGACCACGGCCGACCGCTTCGTCGCC
>DATHZW010000279.1:0-2894 GCA_035458405.1 Steroidobacteraceae bacterium
CGTTGCCGAGCAGTGCCGCGCGCATCTCGACCTCGAGGAACATCCGCAGCAGGTCGTGCCGTCCGCCGCAGGCTTGGGCCAGTTCGGCGAGGGCGGCATCCACGTCGAATCCCGGCGCCTTGCCCTCGGCAAAGTAGTCGATCGCCTGGCGCGTCTGGACCTCGTCCAGCCTGAACTGGCGGAAAATCTCGCGCGCCGCGGCAATCTCGCGCTCGGAGACGCGGCCGTCGGCCTTCGCCACATAACCCATGACCCTGAACGCGTTGCGGAAGAACACCGTCCGTATCGTGGCGGGGTCGGCGCCCGGTCCCTCCCCCGCGTCGGACTCCATCCGCTCGTCATAGGCGTGGCCGATCACCAGCCCGATGGCCGCGCCCACCGGACCGAGGCCAGTCGCGAGCCCCAACGCCGCCCCGATGACCTTGCCAAGCCACTTCATGTGCGTTCCTTGACCACCTCTTGCGCGGGCTGCAACAATTCCCGGACCCGGGAACGCGCCGACCGTACCGCGCGCGTATGGTAGCAAGGCCTAGCTCCCGCGCCGGGTGCCGAACAGGAATCCCGCCATGAAGCCGAATACGGTATTCGAGACCCGCCTCAAGGGCCTGCAGCGCATTCACCAGGGAAAGGTCAGGGACAGCTACGCGCTCGATGCGACCCACATGCTGATCGTGGCAACCGACCGGCTGTCGGCCTTCGACGTGGTGTTGCCGGACCCGATCCCTGGGAAGGGTCGCGTGCTGACCGAGATCTCGAACTTCTGGTTCGAAAAGACCCGGCACATCGTGCCCAATCACCTGACAGATTACACGCTCGATGCCTTCGTCCACGACGCGGAGGAACTGGCCATGCTCGAGGGGCGCGCCGTGGTCGTGAAGCGGCTCAAGCCGCTGCCGGTGGAAGCCGTGGTGCGCGGCTACCTGATCGGCTCGGGCTGGAAGGACTACCAGCACAGCGGGGCCGTCTGCGGCATCGCCCTGCCGCCGGGCCTGATCATGGCCGACCGGCTGCCGGAACCGCTGTTCACGCCCGCCACCAAGGCCGCCGCCGGCTCGCATGACGAAAACGTGAGCTTTGCCGAGGTGGCGAGCCTGCTCGGCGAGGGCATAGCCAGCCAGGTCCGCAAGCTGTCGCTGGCGCTTTACCGATTCGCGGCCGACTACGCGCTCGAGCGCGGCATCATCATCGCCGACACCAAGTTCGAGTTCGGGCTGAACGAGGCCGGCCAGGTCGTGTTGATGGACGAGGTGCTGACGCCCGATTCGTCGAGATTCTGGCCGGTCGACACCTGGAAGCCCGGCTCGAGCCCGCCGTCCTTCGACAAGCAATACGTCCGCGATTACCTGGAAACGCTCGACTGGAACAAACGGGCACCGGGCCCGCGATTGCCGCCGGAAGTCATCCAGCGCACGGCGGACAAATACGCGGAAGCCTTGCGCCGGCTGACCGCCTGACCCGGGCACCCCGCCGACCGGTCAATTCCGTCACGACTGCGAAGGCGGTCACGGGCGCCTGGGTGTCCCCGGCGAGCCAGGCGCGGGTCCCGATCACCGCCACGTCGGGCCCGCAGGCGAATGCGAAGACCGGCAGCCTGGGCCTGGACCGCAGAATTCGCGGTGGATCGGCCGAATTGCAGGCCGACATGGCCTGTGCCACGCTCACCGCATGACGGTCAGCATCGACCCCATCCACAGGCTGGAACTGCTGCTGTTCGAGACGGAGCACCAGCCGCCGCTGCCGCTGTTGCGACGGCTGCTCGGCCTGCTGCGCTACCCGTATGCGCTGCTGCGCGACCTGTGGGCGGGCGAACTCAACCTGCGGGCGATGGGCCTCGTCTATACGACGCTGCTGTCCATCGTGCCGCTGGTCGCCTTCGCCTTCGCGGTGCTGAAGGGACTCGGCCTGCATCGCGAGCTGGAGCCGGTCATCTACGAGTTCCTGCGCCCGATCGGCGACCAGGCCTATGGGATGACCGAGCAGATGATCGACTTCGTCGACAACACCCGCGGCGGCGTGCTGGGCTCGGTCGGCCTTGCGCTGCTGCTCTACACGGTGGTCAGCACCGTGCAGAAGATCGAGGAGAGCTTCAATTTCGCCTGGCATGTCGAACAGCCACGCAGCGTCGTGCGGCGGGTGAGCGAGTACCTCAGCCTGATCGTGGTCGGGCCGATCTTCATCGTCGTGGTTCTCGGGCTGTTCGGGGCGCTCGCCGATCTCCGCTTCGCGCACTGGCTGGCCAGCCATGAGCCTTTCGGATCGATGCTCGTCGGCCTCGGCCGCGCGGCACCGTATTTCGTGGTGACCTGCGCGTTTTCCTTCCTCTACATGTTCATCCCGAACACGCGGGTCCATCTGAAGGCGGCCGTCATCGGCGGCATCGTGGCGGGCGTGCTGTGGGCTGCAAGTGGTGCGCTGTTCACGCGGATCGTGGTGGCCTCCACCCGCATGGTCGCCATCTACGCCGGCTTCGCGATCTTCCTGGTCACCCTGATCTGGGTCTACCTGAGCTGGATCATCCTGCTGGTGGGCGCCCAGCTGTCCTTCTACGTGCAGAACCCGCGCTACCTGCGGGCCGGCCAGGCGCAGATAAGGCTCACCAGCCGGCTGCGCGAGCGGCTTGCGCTGTCGGTGATGTGCCTGGTCGGCAGGTCCTTCATGGCCGGCGAGCCGGCGTGGAGCCTGAAGGCGCTGGCGGAACGACTGGAAGTCCCGGGTTCCGCACTGTCGTCCATCAGCGACTCGCTCGAGAAGGCCGGGCTGATCATCGCGACCGAGCGCGAGCAGCTGGTGCCCGGCAGGGCGCTTGACCAGATCGGCGTGCACGCCATCCTCACGGCGGTGCGTGACGAGCAGCAGTACGAGTCCTGGCTGCTCGCCCGGGCCCGCACCGAACC
>DATHZW010000280.1:0-17461 GCA_035458405.1 Steroidobacteraceae bacterium
GATGGCACCGCCAACCACCGCTACAGGGGTGACGCGTGCGCGGGGCGAGAACGAGATGGTCGCGGCTTCGGTCATGTACTCGTCGGGCCCGTACGTCTTCGGCATCGAGTGGCTGAACGACAAGGTGACCATGGCTGGCAAGAACAGCTCGGGACTACCGGTCAGCGACATCAGCTACCGGGGCAACCAGCTGTCGTTCAGCGCCTGGTACAAGTTCTAGGGAGCTGTCTAGACAACGAAGATCCGGCTAAGAAGAGGCAGCTGCCGCCGGTTCGCCGGCGGCAATTGCCCGAACTGAATGCCAGGCACCGCGAGGTGCCTGGCATTTTCTTTTCAGGGACCGTTTACTGATCCCGTGATGTCGTCAGCCGGCGGCCGGTTCCAGGCCGGGCCCGGTGCGATGCCAGCGAGCCGTCGCCGGGTTACTTGACGGCGCCGACCGTGAAGCCGGAGATGAACCGGTCGAGGAAGAGGTTGTAGAAGAACGCGATCGGTATCGAGGCGATCAGGCAGGCGGCCATCAGCGAGCCCCAGTAATAGACGTCGCCGCGGACCAGGTAGATCGGCACACCGACCCCGATCGTCTGGTGCGACGCGCTGGAAATGAACGTCAGCGCGTACACGAACTCCTGGGTGACCAGCGTGAAGCTGAAGATCACGACGGTGAGGATCCCGGAGAAGGAGATCGGTATCACCAGCCTCGTGAACGCCTGGAAACGGGTCAAGCCGTCCACCATCGCGGCGTCCTCGAGGTCGCGGGGAATGGACTTGAAGAATCCCATCAGCAGCCAGATGGAGAACGGGACGGTGAAGGTCGGGTAGACGACGATGATCGACCACAGCGAGTCCTGCAGCCCGAGCAGCGAGACCACCCGCGACATCGGGATGAACAGCAGCGTCGGCGGGATCAGGTAGACGAGGAAGATGCCGATGCCGAGCCGTTCGCCCCAGCGCCCGGTCAGGCGCGCCAGCGCGTAGGCGGCCGGCACCGCCAGCAGCAGGGTGATCAGCACGACCACGGCGCCGGCGAACATCGTGTTGAAGAACCACTGCGGGAACATCGTCTCCTCGAACAGCAGATTCACGTGCTCCAGCGTCGGCGTCTCGTTGAAGAGGAACGGGTTGTTGTCGACGTTGTACAGGTCGCTGGTCTGCTTGAAGCTGGTGATGGCCATCCAGACGAACGGAAACGCCAGCAACACCGAGAAGACGCTCAGGACGCTCCAGCGATAGATCCGGAAGGAAAGCCTGCGCCGTGCCGTGGCGTGAAGCGCCATCACACCACCTCGGCGCGATGCGCCAGGCGCAGCATCAGCCAGGCGATCACCACCAGGATCGGCACCAGGAACACCGAGATGGCGGCCCCTTCGGCCAGGTCGCCGCCCAGGATGCCGGTGAAGAAGGCCAGCGAGGGCAGTACCTGCGTGCTGTCATAGGGCCCGCCCCGCGTCAGGATGTACACCACGGTCATGTCGGTGAAGGTGAAGATCACCCCGAACAGGACCGCCACGTTGATGATCGGCGCCATCATGGGAAGGGTGATCTGGAAGTGGGTGCGCCAGAAGCCCGCCCCGTCGACCGCCGCCGCCTCGGGGATGTCCTTCGGAATGGCCGTCAGGCCAGCCAGCAGGATCACCGTCGAAAACGGCAGCATTCGCCAGGCATGCACCATGATCACGGACATCATCGCCAGGCTCGACTCGCCGAGCCACATCGGCGTGTCGAAAGGTCCCACCAGGTGCAGCTTCACCAGCGCCCAGTTGATGACGCTGTAGATCGAATCCAGTATCCACTTCCAGCCGATGGCGCCGAGCGAGATCGGCGCCACCCAGGGCAACAGGATGAAGAACCTGACCAGGCCCCGGCCGCGGAAGCGGTCGACCAGCGCCAGCGCCAGCATGTTGGCGCAGATGATCACGATCAGCTGGGCGCCGACGGTGAACAGGAACGAATGCCACAGGGCGCCGCGGAAGGTCGGGTTCTGCAGGACGCTGGCGAAGTTCTCGAGGCCCACGAACCGGTAGCCGACGCTTCCGACCGTGACGTCGCCGACGCTGTACAGGAAGGCGAGGAACAGCGGGGTGCCCACCAGGGCGAAGATGTAGATCAGGGCCGGCGCGAACATCGCGATGCCCAGCCTTTCGGCGCCGCGGCTCACCCCCATGTCAGCGATCTCGACTCGGCCCGCTTCCCCGTCGTCTTGTCGAAGAAGCGCAGGTTGCGTTCGGCGACGGCAAACTCCATGGCCCTCCCGTCCACGGCGCCGGTCTCGTAGGTCGCCGGCAGCTTGGCCACCACCTTCTGCTCGGCAAAGCGGTCCCGGTCGATGAGCGCATAGAGGATCCGCTCGCTGCCCAGGTACTCGACGCCGGTGACGCGAACGCCGATCGCTACGGCCGGTCCCGGCACCATGTCCCGGGGCAGCAAGTGCTCAGGGCGGAAGCCCACCAGCACGTCGCCGTGATCGATCAGGTTCATCGGCGGCGAGCCGAGGAAGGTGGCGACAAAGGTATCGGCGGGATCGTCGTACACCTCCCGTGGCGAGCCGACCTGGCGGACATACCCCTCGTGCAGCACGACGATGCGATCGCCCATCGCCATCGCCTCGATCTGGTCGTGGGTGACGTAGATGGTGGTCGTGCCGACCCGGTGGTGGAACTGGGTCAGTTCCTCGCGCGCCGAGGCGCGCAGCTTGGCGTCCAGGTTCGACAGCGGTTCGTCCAGCAGGAAGACCGTGGGCTCACGCACGATGGCGCGCGCCAGCGCGACGCGCTGCCGTTCGCCGCCTGACAGCTCGCGCGGCTTGCGCTGCAGCAGCGCGCCGATGCCCAGCAGTTCGGCCGCCCAGCGGACCTTGTCCTCGTGCTGCTCCTTGGGTACGCCCTGCGCCTTCAGGGGAAACGCGATGTTGTTGTACACCGAGAGGTGCGGATACAGCGCATAGCTCTGGAAGACCATGGCGATCCGGCGGTCGCGGGGCGCCAGGTGGGTGACCACCTGGCCGCCGATCAGGATGTCGCCGGCCGTCGGATCCTCGAGGCCGGCGATCATGCGCAGGAGCGTGGTCTTGCCCGAGCCCGAAGGCCCGAGAAAGACCATGAACTCCCCTTCGCGGGTCAGCAGGTTGACATCGTTGACGGCCCCCCGCTCTCCCTGCGTGAAGACCTTGGTGATGCCCCTCGCCTCGACGGTCGCCATGCCGAGCCCCCTAGCCCGCTACGGTTACTTCCACTTTTCGAAGATCCGCTTGATTTCCTTTTCGGCCCGCGCCGCGGCCTCTTCCGGCGTCGCGTCGCCACGCGCCACCAGGGCGAACATGGTCGGCACCACGAAAGTGTTGAACACCTCGTCGATGGCGGCCGTGGCGTAACCCGGGTAGCCGACGTTGGTGGCCCAGTCGAGGACGCCGCCGAGCACCTTGTACTTGTCCCGCGGGACCCCGGCCGGATCGTCGGCGATCAGTTCCTGCAGGTTGGGAACGGTCTTGGGGAAGCACGGGAAGTTGTAGAACTCGCTGGCCTTGAAGGCGTTGCCGAAATCCCCCACGTAGTCGACCAGGAACTGCTTCGCGCCCTCGATGTTTTCCGCGAACTTCCAGATCACGTAGCAGTCCATCACGTGTTCGGCCGCGATCCGCCGCACCGGCCCCTTCGGCGCGGGCACCAGCTGGATGGCCTTGGACATCTCGGGGTTCTGCTTCTCCGCCGTGCGGGTCACCGAGATCGCGTTGCAGGTGAACGAGAGCTTGCCCGCCAGCATGCCGCGGTTGTTCGACGACGGGTCCCAGGTGAACACTTCGGGCGTCTGGGCGTCCTGGTACAGCGAACGCACGAACTTCAATGCCTCGACGGTGTTCTTCGAATTGATGGCGACGGCGCCATCCTCGGTCTGGACCGAGCCGCCGAAGGACCACAGCAGGCTGCGCAGCGCCATGTTGCTGTCGAGCTCCTGCGACAGGCCGACCCCGCAGGGGTTGCCGAACTGCTTCTTGATCGCGGTGGCGCCCTTGTGCACGTCCTCCCAGGTGTCGGGCCCGTTGGGGAAACCGACCTGGGACCACAGGTCCTGCCGGTAATTGCCCGGATCGGGCACATAGGAATCGGAAAACGCAAAATACTTGCGGGTCCTGGGGTTGTACGTGGACTTGTGGCCGAGGTCGATGGGCTTGCCCCACTTGCCCTCCAGTTCCTGGTAGATCTCGGCGTGATCGATGACCTGGTCCTCGTAGGCCGCCGGCGGCGACAGGAACATCAGCAGGTCGTGGCCCTTCTGGGCGGCGACTTCGGCGGCGGCGCGGGCGTTGATTTCACCGAGCGCGATATGGTCGACGATGACTTCGGTGTCGTGCTTCTCGCCCCAGGCCTTGCAGAATTCGCCGTCGAACCACTTGTCATAGCCGGGAACGAAGTGGCTCCACTGCAGGATCTTCAGGGTCTTGGGAGCCTGGGCGCGGCTGACTCCAGGGAACATCACCGAGGTTCCCACGCCGGCAGCCGTAGCGCCGGCGACTTTGACGAAATCGCGACGGTTCATCTTCCCCTTGCTCATTGTTCCTCCTCGCTGGACGCTGTGAACGCCCGAAGCTGATGATCGAGCCTGCGGCCCGACCTGTTTCAGAGAACTCCGTTCGCACGCCCGGCGGAGCCGCGAGTACTTGCATGCTCGCGTGGCAAAGAGCCCGTCACACCGTTGGGCGGTGCCGGTGCCGGTTTCCCGGTCCTTGCCATGCTAGCACCGGCCCGCCATGCCCGCATATTGTTTACGACCAACGTCCTAGGGACCGGCGCGGGGGCGCGCCCCACAGGCTCACAAACCCGCTATTGCGCCGACATGTGGCCGGGGTAGGATGGTCCCGGGGACACAAAAGGAGGTGCGACGATGTCGACCCATGCGCCCAGTGCGGCACAGCTCATGGAGGACCTGCGGGTCGTCGTGGACGATGCGGAGGCTCTGCTCAAGGCCACGGCCGGCCAGGCGGGCGAGAAGGTGGAGCAGGCTCGTCACCGGGCCGAGGAGTCCGTGCGCCAGGCCCGCGAACGCCTTGGCGAGATCGAAGGCGAAGTCCGCGCCCGCGCCCAGGAGGCCGCCAGGACCACCGACCGCTATGTCCACGAAAATCCGTGGGGAGCGATCGGCATCGCGGCTGGCGTGGCCTTCATGCTCGGCCTGCTCGCCGGCCGCCGTTGACCCGGATGCAGGAGGAGCCCGAATCCCGGCCGCGGGCCGACCCGCCGGCAGGGCTGTTCGCGTCGGCGCGCAGGATGCTCGAGACCCTGCTGGCCATCACCCAGACGCGCCTGGAGCTGGTCACCACCGAGATCGAGGAGGAGCTGCACCGGGTCGCGGAGATCCTGCTGTGGACCTTCGTGGTCGTCTTCTTTGCCGGCCTGACGGTGCTGATGCTGGCCTTCCTGGTCGTGGTGGCGTTCTGGGAGGACCACAGGCTGCTGGCGGCGTCGCTGACAGCGCTGGGATTCGTCGCGGTGACCGGGATCGCCCTGCTGGTGGTCCGCGCCAAGGCCCGCGCGCGCCCGAAACTGCTCGAGGGGACGATCGAGGAGATCAAGCGCGACCGCGAAGCGCTCGGGGGGCACCATTGACCTCGCGGGTGGAGGAACTGGCGTCGCGGCGCAAGCTGCTCAGGGCGCGCAGCGCCATCGAGCGGGAAACGCTCAGGCTGGACGCCGAGGTCATCGGTCACGCCCTCTCGACCGTTGACCGCGCCGTGGCGATCGTCCAGCGGCTGCGCCGCAGTCCCCTGATCCTGACCGCCGCGGTGGTGGGCCTGATCGTATTCCGCCGTCATCCGGCCACTGCCTGGGTCATGCGCGGCATCGCCGTGGCGGGCACCGCGCGTCGGGTCGGGGCGGCGCTCCGGCGCGTCGCGGCGGAACCCGTCCCGCAGGAAGGCGAGGGCCGCTAGACTCGCGCTTTGCCCACAGAGGCCCGCCGCCCATGACGCTGCGCGCAGTCGTCGTTCCCGTCACGCCCTTCGCCCAGAACTGCTCCGTCATCTGGTGCGACGTCACCGGCCAGGGAGCCGTCATCGACCCGGGCGGCGACCTCGATCGTATCCTGGACGTGGTGGACTCCAACGGCGTGAAGCTGGAGAAGATCCTGCTGACCCATGCCCACATCGACCATGCTGGCGCGGCGGCCGAACTGGCGCGTCGCTTTTCGCTGCCCATCGAAGGCCCGCATCCGGACGACCGCTTCTGGATCGAGCAGCTGCCTCAACAAGGAACGATGTTCGGCCTTGGCCGGTCCGAGAGCTTCGAGCCGACGCGCTGGCTGGAGCAGGGCGACACCGTCACCGTGGGCAACGTGACCCTCGACGTGCGCCATTGCCCGGGCCACACGCCGGGACACGTCGTGTTCTTCGAGCCCGGGGCACGCCTGGCCTTCGTGGGCGACGTGTTGTTTGCCGGCTCGATCGGCCGCACCGACTTCCCTCGCGGCGACCACGCCACGCTCCTTCGCTCGATCCGCGAGAACCTGTTTCCGCTTGGCGACGACGTCCGCTTCGTGCCCGGCCATGGGCCGATGTCGACGTTCGGCGAGGAGCGGAAATCGAATCCCTTCGTGGGCGATCGGGCGGTTGGCGGATAGCGGATGGCGGATAGCGGATAGCGGATGGCGGATGGCGGATAGTCAGAGTAGTTGGATTCGTAAGCAGTGGGCCGTGACACGCGGGGCGGGGCCGCAATCCCCCGCTCGCTCGGAAGAACGAAACTCGCTCGCCGGGGGACGCCGGCCCCTTCCCGCAACTCCTGCCATCCGCCATCCGCCATCCGCTATCCGCTGGTTCTCAGATCATTTCGTACTGCAGCGCCAGCAGGTAGGTCAGCGTCACCCACATCAGGAAAACCAGCGGCAGGCCGGCGCGGACGAAGTCCTTGAACCGGTAACCGGCGACGGCCATGACCAGCAGGTTCGTCTGGTAGCCCATCGGCGTCGCGTAACTGAGGTTGCAGCCGAACAGCACCGCCAGCACGAAGGGCCGCGGGTCGACGCCCAGCGTGGTCGCCATGGCCACGGCGACCGGCGTGCCGATGATCGCCGCTGCGTTGTTGGACACGAAATTGGTGACGACCGACATGAACAGCATCAGGCTCGCCATGATGACTATCGGGTGCAGATAGCCGCCGGCTGCCGCCAGACCGTTGCCCGCTGCGGCGATCATGCCCGTAGCGCTCAGGGCCTCGCCCAGGGCAAGGCTCGCGACCACGATCATGATGACGTTGGAGGACAGCGCGTCGGTCGCCTCCTGCCAGCGCAGGCAGCCGGTGAGCAGCATGAAGGCGACACCGAGCGCGGCCGCCAACACCATCGGCAGCATCTTGGTCGCTGCGATGGCGACGACGCAGCCCATGATGAGAAGCGCAACGGGCGCCATCCGCGTATGCGGCAGCGACAGGCTGGCGTCGAGCACCAGCACACCGGCGGCTGACTTCAGCTGGTCTACCCGCTCGCTCGGACCCTGTACCAGCAGCACATCACCGGGCTTGAGGGTGGCGCTTGCGGGGTCCAGCGGCGATTCGCGCCCGGGTCTGTGAACGCCGATGACGGCGAGACGATGTTCGTTCACGAACCGCGCGACGCCAATCGGCGTGCCGGTGAACTCCGATTCCTGGGTGATCAGCACCTGGGACAGCTTCTGCACGGCCGGGTCGCCCGGGTCGCGCGGTGCCGTCGAGCGCAGCGCCGCGCCGAGTACGGCTGCATGCTCGCGCAGCTGCTCGGCCGTGTCCGCGACCAGCAGCCGGTCGCCCGCCTGGAAGTGCTGCGTCGGCAGGCGCATCAGCTCGTTGCCCGCCCGCAGTATCCTCAGGATCCGCAGGCTGCCGGCGCGCTTGAGCACGACGCGCAACTCGCGGCCGTCCGCGTAACTGCCCGGGCGGATGTCGAGCACGGCGTCGAACACCAGTGGCGAAGCGCTGCGCAGGCCGGTTTCCGTGTGTGGCATGAGCCTCGGGACGACGAGCCAGAGGTAGGGCAAGGCAACGGCCGCGGCCACCGCCACGATCCCGGTGAAGTCGAACAGGCCGAAAGCCTCAACCTGGAGATCGGCGGCGATACCGACGACCAGCAGGTTGGTCGAGGTGCCGATGGTCGTCGCCATGCCGCCGATCAGCACTGCGTAGTTCATGGGCAGCAGCGTCGACGAAGCCACGGTGCCTGTTCGTGCGGCCACCGACAGCAGGACCGGCATCATCAGCACGACGATGGGCGTGTCGTTGAGCACGCCGCTGACGCTCATGCAAAAGACGAGCATCATCAGAAAGGCGCCCTGCGGCGTGAAGCCCCAGATTCGCGCCAACAGACGTGCAAAGGGCTCCAGGGCGCCGGTCGTCACCAGGCCCCGTCCCAGCACCATCAGGCAGCAGATCGTGATCAGCGCGGTGTGGCCGAAGCCGGCCAGGAAGACCTCGGGCCCGAGCTGGCGACCGTCCGCCGCATAGGGGAAGATGCCGAAGACCAGCATCAGGGCCAGCACCGCCAGCAGTGCCGTCGTCTGCACGGGCAGGCGCTCGCTGGCGAACAACCAGAACGTCAGGCCGGCGATCCCGAGGACCGCGACCGCGTGCCAGTCGATCGCCAGGAAGTCCATCAGCCCCGCTCGTTGCCGGCTTCGCCGGGTGCCTGGACCTCCAGCGCCATGAGCATGTCGCCGGCGAGGATGGCGGCGCCACCCGGCTCCCAGAAGCCGATTGGTTTTCCGTCACGGTAGGCGCGCAGCACCATGGCCTGGCCGATGACGCCGATCGGCTTGCCGACCTCCTCCGCACGGGCGGGACGCTCGTTGAGGAGCAGCCTGCCGCCCGAGCTCAGCACGTCGAGCACGAAGTCGTTGACGTGGCGATGCCCGACCGAGTCCGCCATCAGGTAGCCCGAGATCTGCGACGGCGAGACCGTGGTATCCGCGCCGGCCTGGCGCAGCAACGGCGCGTTCTCCTCCTCGCGCGCGCTGGCGATGACGCGCGCGGAGGGATTCAGGTGCCGCACGGTCAGCACGGTCAGCGCATTGGTGTCGTCGCGACCGGTGCAGAGGATGACGGCACTGGCGCGGTCGACGCCGGCATCGCGCAGGACGCGCTCCATGGTCGCGTCGCCCTTCAGGCCGATATGGCCCTCGACCGCCGCTTCCTGCAGCAGGTGCTCGTCCTGGTCCACCACCACGATCTGGTCGGGCGGCGTTCCCCTGTGGACCAGCTCGCTGGCGGCGGTGCGTCCGCTGTGGCCGTAGCCGCAGATGACGACGTGGTCCTTGAGCTGCTTTTGCAGTCGCGCCATACGGATGCGCTCCAATCCCTTGTGGAAGAAAAGCTCGAACGCCGTGCCGATGAATACCAGCCAGACCAGCAACCTCGCGGGCGTGATGATGATCGCATCAATGAGCCGCGCGCGCTCGGTCACGGGCACGATGTCGCCGTAGCCCACGGTGGTCAGGCTGACCACCACGAAGTAGACCAGGTCCACGAACGACAGGCTGCCGTCGATCATGTCGCGGATCCCGTCGCGGTCGAGCCAGAGCACGAAGGTCACGAAGGCGAACAGGCTGAAGATGATCGCCGCGCGCGCCGCGAGCACGCGCCCGGGCCGCGCCTCGACACTGGCGAAGAGGACCTTGTCCGAGGTGTCGCGCCGCAGGCGCCGGATGCGCGATGCGAGGGTCGTCATGATGCCCCCCCTTGGCTGGTCCGCTCAGAACCGGATCGGCAGATAATGATCCACGAGCAGCGCGGCGAACAACAGGGCGAGGTACTGGATCGAGTACCTGAACGTGCGCATGGGCAGGTCGCTGCGGTCCGTGCGCTTGAGCAGCCAGGCGTAGCGCAGGAAAACGGCGTCGAGCGCCAGTGCGGCCGCGAGGTAGAGCAGGCCGCTCATTCCGCTCAGGTAGGGGAGCACCGTGATCACCGTCAGCAGCACGGTGTAGTGCCAGATGAACTGCTTCGTGTACGCGACGCCGTGGGTCACCGGCAGCATGGGGATGCCGACGCGCGCGTACTCGTCGCGCCGGGCGATCGCCAGCGCCCAGAAGTGCGGCGGCGTCCAGGCGAAGATCACCAGGAACATCAGCAGCGCGTCCGGGTGCAGCGAACCGGTCACCGCGGTCCAGCCCAGCACCGGCGGTGCGGCGCCGGCGGCGCCGCCGATGACGATGTTCTGCGGCGTGGCGCGCTTCAGCCACACGGTGTAGAGGATCGCGTAGCCGATCAGTGAAAAGAAGGTCAGCACCGCCGTCAGGCCGTTCACCAGCAGCGCGAGGATGAGCATCGAGGCGCTGCCGAGCACGAAGGCGAAGGCGAGGGCATAGGACTCCGGCAGGGCGCCCTGCGGCAGGGGCCGGTGACGTGTCCGGGCCATCTCCGCGTCGATGCGGGCGTCGAGGACCTGATTGATGGCCGCCGCGGAGGCCGCGGCCAGGCCGATGCCGAGCGTTCCCCAGACGATCGCCATGAGCGGCGGCAGGCCCGGGGCGCCAAGGAACATGCCCACGACGGCGGTGAACACGATCAGCGAGACCACCCTCGGCTTGGTCAGCTGGAAGTAGTCCCGCACGCGTGGCCCGCGAAGGACCTCGTTGCGGACTGAATGTTCGGTGGCGCTCAAGTTCGGATTTCCGCCCGTGGCTGGTTCGAAACGGGCCGGAATGCTAGCACAGCACGGCTTCAGGGCGTGTCCATCAGGCCGGTCACGCCGGCCACGCGTCGCTGCCAGCCCCCCAGGACTTCGACCGCGAAACCCGTGAATGCCCGGACCGTGGAGACGTCCTGTCCGACCTGCGGATAGATGACCGATATGGGCGGTCCCCGGACGGCGGTGCCGGGCAGCAGGACGATGAGCTGGCGTGCCGCGAGGGCCGGCGCCGCCAGCAGGTCGGTGGTCTGGATGATGCCGGCTCCCTGGACGGCCGCCGCCAGCAGCGCCTCGGGATCGTCCAGCGTGGCGCGGCACGGGGGGTCCAGGGACAGCTGACGGCGCCCCTCGCGGAAGATCCAGCTGTGCGGCAGCCTGGTTCCGGGCCCCCGGTGCCCGATGAGCTGGTGCGACAGGAGTTCGGCGGGCGTGTGCGGCCAGCCGTGACCGTCCAGGTAGCCGGGCGACGCGCAGGTGATCCACCGGCTCGCGGCCGCGCGACGGGCGACCAGGGCGGGGTTCGTGATGGTTCCGCCACGGATGGCGACCTCCACGCCTTCGTCCGGCGGGTCGACGATCCGGTCGCTGAGATGCAGGTCGAGTTCGAGCGACGGGTAGCGGGCGAGGAAGCCGGGCAGCGCCGGGACGAGCAGCTGCCTTCCGAGGGACGCGACGAGGTGCACGCTGAGGCGCCCAGCGGGCAGTTCCCGCGAGGGCCCCAGCTCGTCTTCCGCAGCCTGCAGCTCCCGAAACACCGGCCGGCAGCGCTCGAGCAGGCGGCTGCCGTCGCGTGTCAGGGCGACCTTGCGGGTGGTGCGGTGCAGCAGCTTCGCCCCGAATCGCTTTTCGAGCGCCGCGACCTGTGTGCTGACCGCCGCCCGGGAGAGGCCCAGGGCGTCCGCTGCGGCCGAGAACGAGCCGAGCTCGGCGACGCGGGCAAAGGTTTTCAGGGCGGCGAGCTGATCCATGAATTGTATTATTCAATAAAATTGAATAATAAATAATAAAAAAGACCGCCAATTAAACAAACTGGTCAAGCGGCAGGGCCAGCGGGGCGAAACGACCCAGCCAGTCGGTCTGGATGAGCCCGGGATCGCCGGTTTCGTGCCTCAGACCCTGGAGCGGATCAGCCGCGAGGCGCTCTGGGGGGTCAGGTACCTGAGCAGGGTCACCATGGCGAGCACCGTGACGGCTGCCCCGGCGTTGTGGGCGGTGCCCAGCCAGAGCGGCCACCCCTGCCAGATCAGGTTCATGCCGATCAGCATCTGCAGGGTCAGCGCCACCAGCACCCCGAGACCGGCGGCCCGCAACGGGAATGTCTGGGCCCGGCGCCGGGCCGCGAGCCCGAGGGTGATCAGCAGCGCGATGACGACGTACGCGCCGAGTCGGTGCGTGTAGTGGATCGCCACGCGCGCCGGCGCGTCGAGGACGCCCCCCTCGTAGTCGATGCCGAGGCCCCGCCAGAGCCGGAACGCGTTCTGGAAGTCCATCTGCGGCCACCAGGAATCCTGGCACTTGGGGAATTCCGTGCACGCGGCGGCGGCGTAGTTGGTGCTGGTCCACCCGCCGAGCGAGACCTGGAGCACGACGAAGGCCATCGCCACGATGGCGAGGCGCCGGACCTTGCGCTCGGCAGCCTTGATCTCGCGGTGCTCGGGCGTCAGCGACAGCCACCACAGCAGGGAAACCGTGGTCAACCCGCCAAGCAGGTGCAGGGTCACGATCAGCGGCTTCAGCAGCAGCGTCACCGTCCACATGCCTAGCAGTCCCTGCAGCAGGACCGTCGCCAGCAGGATCCACGGCAGCACCCGCGGTTGCGCCGGATCCCGGCGGTTCCACACGGAGAAAGCCACCAGGCCGATGATCAGCAGGCCGAGCGTGCCCGCGATATAGCGATGCACCATCTCGTTGAGGGCCTTCTGGTATTCGAAGGGCCTGTCGGGATTCGCGGCATTGATCGCTGCCGCATCGCCGGCCGCCTGTGCCGGCGACATGTGGCCGTAGCAGCCAGGCCAGTCCGGACAGCCCAGGCCCGCGTCGGTGAGGCGGACCCACGCGCCGACCACGACGACGATCAGGCCAAGCAGGGCGGCAATCCGCGCGATCCAGCGAAACCAGGTGATTCTTCTGCTTCGGGCCATGTTCTTGCTCGCGTCTGATGCGCTGCGGCGCGTTCAGCCGATATGTGAGAGTTTCAGCAGCCGTTCGAGATCCGTCAGGATGGATTTCGGCGGCGCATCCCCGGGGTAGCTCATCATGAGGTTGCCGAGCGGATCCACGACATAGAGTTTTCCCGAAGTGACAGCGGTACCTGGATAGGGAAAGGCCTCGAGGAGGCGGGCACCCGCCACGCCGTCGACGCCAGCCGCCGCCAGGCCCGGGTGCTCGTGGACGAGATAGTCCGCCGCCGTCAATGCGCCCGTGTAGAGGAAGACCCTGCCCACGCGGTCCATGTCCTTGTCGAGGGCGAGCCGGACCTGCCGCATCTTGACCAGCGCGCTCCTGCAATCCGCGACGCAGGCGCCGCCCCCGAGGTAGACCAGGTGCCATTCGCCGCGCAGGAATTCCGGGCCTGCCTGCGTCCCGTCGGCCAGCGTCAGCGCGACCTCCGGCAACGGCCTTGCTGGCTCAATCAGGTCGCCATGCTGCGTCGTGCCTGCCGGCCGCCAGCTCGTTCCATAGTAAAGGTAGAACGACAAGGCCAGGGGCAGGAAGAACAGCGCGGCCAGCCCGACCAGGCCGAGCCGTGCCCGCCGCTGCCGATTTTCAGTTGGATTCAAGTCGCGGACTCCCTGGCCTTGAAGCTGAGCACGACCCAGGTCACGAGCACCGTCGCCGCAAGGCCGAACCATTGCACCGCATAGGCTACATGGCGATCCGGCGCCATGCCGGGCGGCCGCCAGTCACGCAGGTAGCCGTCCGGCTGGTCGGCATCGAGCAGCACCACCTGCGGGTAGACCTGCGCGGACAGGGCCTCCGCCACCTCGGGCATCCGGGGGAAGCTGACGATCCGCGGCCAACCGGTCGCCGGCGCGGCCGCCAGCGTCACCGCGGCCTGCGGCAGACTGTCGGCGCGTCCCGTGACGGTCCGTTCTCCTTCGCCGACACGCAGGTCGGGCAGGTCGCTGCGGGAACCGGTCAGTGGCACGAAGCCCCGGTCCACCAGCACCACGCGCGAGTCGTACCGCAGCAGCGGCGTCAGGACGTGAAAGCCGGGTACGCCGTCGCGGGTCATGTTGTCGAGCAGGAACTGACGCGACGAATCGTAGCGGCCGCTGGCCGTCACTCGCCGGTAACGCTCGATCGGACGGAAATTCTCGGGCAGCATCACGGCCGCGGCCGACCCCGCGGCGAAGCCCGCGAACAGCGCGCGCTTCTCCTCCGCACGGTGCAGCTGCCAGCGGCCGAGCGACACGAACAGCGCCACGCCGAGGGCGGCCAGCAGCGTCCAGTGCAGTGCCGGTGCGAAGCGCCGATGGGCCAGGCTGGAGAGCACGCTATACTCCCGCACCTGCGGCGGCGCCTGGCGACCGCCGGTCCTCGCGGAGTCCGCTCGTGCAGCCGTTCAAGTTGTTGGTCGTCGCCATCCTGGTCGCCATCCTCGCCAGCCTGGGCTCGGCGTTGTTCCACCTGGTCCACGACCGCAAGGGTGAAACCAGGAGCATGGTGCGTGCGCTCACGGTTCGCATCAGCCTGTCGGTCGCATTGTTCATCCTGCTGTTCATCGCCTGGGCGGCGGGCTGGATCGAGCCCCACGGGCTCAAGCCCTGACCGCCGCGCGCTGGCGCGCCGGCTAGGGCGCGCCCGTTTCCGCGGGCAGGGCGTAGATGGCGGGCAGGTTGCGGAACTCGCCGTCCACGTCCATTCCGAAGCCGAACACGAACAGGTTGGGGACGGTAACGCCCACGTAGTCGGCCTCGATCGCCGGCGGCTCGCCCCGTTCCTTGCGGGCGAAGGCGGCGATCCGGACCTCCGCCGCACCACGCGCCAGCAGCGCCTCCTTGACCACCGCGAGCGTGCGGCCCTCGTCGAGGATGTCGTCGAGCAGCAGCACGACGCGGCCGCGGACGTCCACGTGCGGTCCGGCGATCCACTCGAGTTCTCCGCCGTGCGTCAGCCTGCCGTAGCGGCGGACGTGGATGTAGTCGCATTCGAGCGCGAAGGGCAGGCGCGTCAACAGCTGGCCGGCGAACACCAGGCCGCCGTTCATGATGGCGACGGCCACGGGACGCAACGCGGCCAGGTCGGCGGAAATGTCGCGGCCCATCGCGTCGAGCGCGCGGTCGATTTCGGCCGGGGAGGTCACGAGCGTCGATCCCTGCGGGATCGCGGCGGTGAGCGCCGTCGAGGCGGGGGCTTTCTGGTTCATCGCGCGATTTTACGCCCTAAGCCGGGCGCTCGCCCGCAATTGACGGCGGCCCGGCTCGTGGATCTCAGGTCGCCGAGCCGTAGAAATCGCGGGCGGCGGAGTGGAACTTCGTCCGCGATTCCTCCCATGCGTAGAACATGTGCCCGCCGTTGAAGTGGCGCACGGTCAGGTTCTGCCTGAGCTCGGGCGCAAGCTTCATCAGTCCCACCAGCCGGTTCGACGAAAAGTACGGGGTCACCATGTCGTGGTAGCCATGGGTGATCATGACTTTCATGTGGGGGTTCAGCGCCATCGCGTAGCGCAGGTCGTCGGTCGCGCCCAGCTGCGACTCAAAGGCATGCTTGCGGCTGTCCACCTTCCAGGACTCGTTCACCTTCAGGCTCAGGAGGTGATAGTCGAGGTCGGTGTCGACGGCCAGCTGCTCGCGGATCAGCGTGTTGATGCCGCCGCTGAAGACGCGATCCAGCGCGTACACCGTCGGGTCGGCGCCCTCGAACAGGTCGCGGTCCGGAAACGGGTCGTGGGCCGTGATCGTGGCGTCGTACAGGCCGACGACCTTCCGCTCGTCGCGCAGGAGCTCACGTGCAAAGTGGGCGTGGGCGATGCGGGCGGATTTGCCGCTGACGTAGGCCTCGGGCAGGCCGAGATACGCGGCGGCCCGGGCCAGGATGTCCCGCCGCTCGTCGATGGGCATCGCCTCGCCCACCGCGAGCAGGCGCAGCAGGTCGCCGCAGGCGAAGCGCTCCACCTCCGGCAGGAAGGTCGCGGGCTCCAGGCCCCTGGCGAAGGTTCGCGAACGGCCGTGATGCACGGCGGCCGCGACCTGCGACGGGAACACGTCGGACCACATCAGGATGTCGTAGTCGGAGCCGTCGAGCAGCGTCAGTTCCATCGCGGGCGAGATCAGGATCGCGCCGTTGAGTCCGACGCCGAAGCCCTCCTGCAGCTTGCGCGCCAGCTTGCCGACGCGGAATCCGCCGTAGGACTCCCCGGCGATGAAGACCGGACGCGACCAGAGCTTGTTCCTGGAAAGGAACTTCGAGATGAACTCGCAGAGCGACTCGAGATCACGGTTGACCTTGAAGAACTCGTCGTTCTCCTTGTCCTTGCCGTCGCCCGCGGCCGGCTTTGCGGAGGCCTCGACCGGCTTTTCCGCCGCTGCAGGCGCGGCGGCGGGTTCCTCGGCCATCGTGCGACTGAATCCCGTGCCGACGGGGTCGATGAAGACCAGGTCCGTGAAGGCAAGCCAGGTGGACTCGTTGTCGGTCAGGCGCGTTGGCGGCGGCAGGAGCGTGCCGTCCGGCGCGAACATGACCCGGCGCGGGCCGAGGGCGCCGACATGGAGGTAGGCCGAGGCCGCGCCGGGGCCGCCGTTGAACACGAATGTCACCGGGCGGTTCGCCGCCGCAGAACCGGCCGGGGCGTCCTCGAGCTTGCGGTAGTAGACGTGGAAAATTTCCGCTACGGGCTTCTCCAGCTTGCGCAGCACCACCCAGTCGGCCGTCGCGCGGAACGACAGCTTGCCTTCCCGTGTCGAGATGGTGTGTTCCGTCGTCGAGCCCTTGGGCGGCCGCGCCGCCTTGACCGCGAGCTGCTGCGGTTCCGTAGGTCCCGAGTCACGCGTCTTCAGCTTGTGATCCGACATGGGTTGATTCACTCACAGGTAATGTTCGATCCGATCCAGCAGGTCCACGCGATCGACCAGGTCGGTCAGGTAATCCAGCTTGTCGATCTCGAGCCGCAATACGGGCGAGAGATCGTATCGGGCATACCAGTCCTCGTACAGCAGGTTCAGGCGGCGCAGGTAAGCCGCCGGGATGTCCTGCTCGAAGGACCGCCCGCGCGCACGGATCCGCTGCCGGAGTGTGCGGACCGGGCAGCGTAGCTGGATCATCAGGTCCGGGGGGCGGAGCGCGCGGCCAATGGACTGGTACAGCTCCCAGTAGGTCTCGAAGTCGCGCTTCTCGATCAGGCGCTGCCGGTACAGGTTCCGCGCGAAGATCTCCGCGTCCTCGTAGATCGTGCGGTCCTGGACGACCGCGCCGGGCTCGCCCTGCAGGCTCAGGTGCAGCCGGAACTTGTGCGTCAGGAAGAACAGCTGGGAACGATAGGCCCAGGTCTTCATGTCGGCGTAGAAATCCTCGAGGTAGGGATTCTGGTCGTTGGGCTCGTAGAAGGGCTTGAGGCCGTAGCGCCTGAACAGGAACTCGGTCAGTTCGGTCTTGCCGGCGCCGATGTTGCCGGCGATCGCGATGAACTTCTGGGTGGCCATGGCGGAAGTTTAGCGGCAGCGGATGCCGGATGGTGGTCAGTGGCCAATCGGGCGCTTGCAGGCAGTCCGAGGACGACCGGGATCTCCCCGGCGAGCGAGTTTCTGCCTTTCCGAGCGAGCGGGGAGATCCCGGGAGTAGAGAGGACTGCCAGGCGCGGCCCTGTCGGCCGGTTCCG
>DATHZW010000281.1:0-8355 GCA_035458405.1 Steroidobacteraceae bacterium
TCTCGTCTGCGGCGCACCAGGTGACCGGTGGCGACGCGCGGCTGCACATCCAGGTGCCCCGCACCGTGCCGCTGCACCAGGCCGAGGTCTGGGTCAACGGCGTGGATCAGCGCAGCCACTTCCAGGTGGTGCCCGGCACGCGCATGCTGACCGGCGTCATCGACGGACTGGCCCTGGGCGACAACGCCGTCACCGTGAAGGCGAACGGCAAGGGCAAGGGCCGGCCGGCGCCCGTGAGCCTCACGCTCGCCAATCACCCGATCACGGGCCCGGTGTTTTCCGGCCCCCACCAGTATCCCTTCGTCTGCACGACGATGAGCCAGGGGCTGGGCCAGCCGATCCCCGACGATCCCGCGACCGGCACGAAGTCGTTCGACGCGGCCGGCAACCTGGTCGGCTACAGCCGCAACTGCTCCGCGCCGACGCTGGTGACGTTCCGCTACCGGAGCCAGTCGGGCGCGTGGAAGGACTACACGCCGGGCATGGCGCGCCCGGACGACATGGCGCAGACGACCACGACCGACGGCAAGACCGTGGACTTCATCGTTCGCCAGGAACGCGGCACGATCAACCGCTTCATCTACAGCATCGCCATGCTGGCCCCGTTCGACCAGGGTCCCGGCGACCTCGGGCGCGGCGCCTGGAACGGCAAGGTGGTCTACCGCTTCGACGGCGGCGTGGCCATCGGTCACAGCCAGGGCAACCTCAGCAGTTCCGGCGCGCTCTACGACATGCCGCTGGGGCGCGGCTACGCGGTCCTGTACTCGTCCGGCACGCGAACCAGCACGCACTACAACATGCAGCTCGGCGGCGAGACCGCGCTGATGGTCAAGGAGCGGTTCGTCGAGCTCTACGACGTGCCCGACTACACCGTGACCATCGGCGGGTCCGGGGGCGCCATCCAGCAGTACCTCTACGCCCAGAATCACCCCGGCCTGATGGATGCCGCCATCCCGCAGTACTCCTACCCGGACATGGTCAGCCAGGCCGTGCACATCGGCGACTGCGAGTTGCTGGAATTCGTCATGGACGTGGTCGACGGCGCCAACCCGCGCTGGCAGACCTGGACCAACCGCTCGCTCTTCGAGGGCCTGAACGCGAGCAACACCCTGATGAACCCCTATACCGGGGCCCTGGGCCTGACGGAGTGCATCGAGGGCTGGCGCGGGCTCTCGCCGCTTGCCCTGAACCCGAAATACGGATCAGCGTCGAACCAGCAGCTGTTCGTACCGCAGTCCGCGATCGCCGCCACCGAGTGGAGCCACTTCGGCGACATCGTCAACATCGTCGGCGTCGACACGGACGGCTACGCGCGCAATTATTGGGACAACGTCGGCGTCCAGTACGGGCTGCAGTCCGCAGCCAGCGGCGCCATCACGCCGCAAGAGTTCCTGACGTTCAACCTCGTCATCGGCGGCTGGAAGAACGAGCCGGACATGGTGCAGGAAGGTTGCCCGTTCTACCCGCCCGGCTGCGCGGACTTCTCGCGGTGGGACCCGTGGAGCGCACGCAACCAGGCCTTCAGCATGAATCCCGCTGTCCCGGCGCCGCGCCAGCAGGGCAACGTAGCCGCCATGAACGCCGTGTACGAGGCGGGGCTGGTGTTCCGCGGCGACATCGACATCCCGATCATCGACTGGCGCAACTACCTGGAGGACGAGCTGGACATGCACAACACGCAGCAGTCCTTCGCTTCGCGCAAGCGCATGCTGAATGTCGACGGCGACGCGAGCAACCAGGTCGTGTGGTTCACGGACGTCGTGGAATCCTCGCCGGTCTTCGACCAGACCCCCGAGGCGCTCGCGGTCATCGACGAGTGGATGGCCAACATCCGGGCGAACCCGGCCGGCGGTGTGGCCGGCAACAAGCCGGTGGACGCCACCGACCGCTGCTTCGACGAGAATGGCGTGGAGATCGCGCGCGGCCCGGGTGTCTGGAACGGCATCATCGATTCGGAGGCGCCCGGCGCCTGCACGCAGAAGTTCAAGATCTACAGCACCTCGCGCCGGGTGGCCGGAGGGCCCTTCGAGCAGAGCATCTTCAAGTGCCAGCTGATGCCGGTGAGCGACGCGATCGCACGCGGCCTCTATGGCGTGTGGTCGCCGAGCCCGGTGGAGACGGCCATGCTGCAGGCGATCTTCCCGACCGGTGTGTGCGACTACAGCAAGCCTGACGTGGGTTTGCCGGCTGGGTGGTAGCTCATCCGACGCACTGGGCGGCCCGCCGGGCCGCCGGCCTGACTGGAGCCCCCGCCCTGGCGGGGGCTCCTCTTTTCCGGGCCCGGCTGCGTCCGCGGCAGGGCCGGGGGCCGGCCGCAAAGGGGGCGAGACGATCCATCTGAACTTGTGATACTGTCGCGCCGGGCCAACGGGCCTTACTCCATTAAACGTCGATCCCCAAAGGGGGGGGTTGCAAGATGAACACAAACAGGACGCTGCAATTCGCGGTGCTGGCCGCGCTCGTGCCGACTTCGCTTGCGGTGGCACAGGAATCCGGCGGCCGGATGCTGGAGGAGATCGTGGTCACCGCGACCAAGCGCGACTCGACCATCCAGGACCTGCCGTTCTCCATCAATGCCCAGACTGAACTCGACATCGAGCGGATGGGTTCGGGCACGCTCGAGGAGCTCTCGCGCAACGTCGCCGGCCTCGCCGTCCAGAGCCTCGGCCCGGGACAGAGCCAGGTCGCCGTGCGCGGCGTGTCGGCTGGCCAGATCGTCCGCGACCAGCCGGGCGTCAAGGAACAGGTCGGCGTGTACCTCGACGAGACGGTCATCTCGCTGTCGCTGTTCACGCCCGATCTCGACCTGTTCGACCTCAAGCGTGTGGAGACGCTGCGCGGACCGCAGGGCACCCTGTTCGGCTCCGGGTCCATCGGTGGCACCATCCGCTACATCACCAATGAGCCCAACCTCGATGACTTCGAGGGGAAGGTCGAAGCCAACCTCCACTCGGTGACGGACGGCGCGGAAGGCGGCCACCTCAAGGCCGCGATCAATATCCCGCTGGCGTCGGGGAAGTCGGCGCTGCGAATCGTTGGCTACCACACGGAGTACGCCGGCTTCATCGACGCCCTGCGCGAAGGCCAGCCGATCAAGTCCGACGTGAATGGTGGCACGCGTACCGGCGGCCGCGTTGCCTTGACCTGGCAGCCGACCGAGAACCTGACCATCACGCCCCGCCTGGTTTACCAGGACATCAAGATGGACGGCTTCAACCGCCAGGAAGAATTCAACCTCTACGCCAATCCGTTCACCACCACGCGTCCGGCGGTGGAGTTCAAGGAGCGCCAGCAGTTCCTGTTGCTCGGCGAGCAGTTCAAGGACGAGACGATGATCGCGGACCTCAACGTGCGCTGGAACCTCGGCCGCGTCAACGCGACCTACGCCGGCAGCTACACCGAGCGCGAAATCCTGGTCAGCCGCGATGCGAGCGCGCTGACGGGCAGCGTTTCGGTGGACCTCGGCTACCCGGATTCGGGCGTGATGCTGCCGTCCAACCTGCGCGACACGACGGACCTCAAGCAGACGACCCACGAGCTGCGCCTCAGCTCCAGCGGCGACGGCTCGTTGCAGTGGCTGGTCGGCGTGTTCCAGTCGACCACGGAGCGCAAGTACGCCCAGCGCCTGCCGACGCCGGGCTACGACGCCGTGACCGACGCGGTGCTCGGCGAGGGCACTTCGGAGGATGTGGCCAACGGCTACGGCGCCGATTCGCCCTTCAATTCGGACCTGCCCTACGACATCGACCAGACCGCCCTGTTCGGCGAGGTGAGCTACGGCTTCACGGACCGCTTCGACATGACCCTCGGCGGTCGCTTCTACGACTTCAGCGAGAAGCGTGTGATCACCACGGGCGGGCTGTTTTCCGCGGGCGACAGCGGCCGGGTCGACAGGACGAAGTCGGACGGCTTCACGCCGCGCCTGCTGGCGTCTTACAAGCTGGGCGACGACGTGGTCCTCAACGCCCAGGCCTCGCAGGGCTTCCGCCTCGGCGGCGTGAACGACCCGCTGAACACGGGCCTGTGCACGGAACAGGATCGCGAGATCTTCGGCAGCTTCCAGGACTACGGTGACGAGACCCTGTGGAACTACGAGGTCGGCATGAAGGCGCGCCTCGGCCGCATGAATCTCAATGCCGCTGCGTTCTATGCCGACATCAGCGACCTGCAGGTCACCCTCGATGCGGGTTCGTGCTCGTCGCGCATTTCCTTCAACGTGCCCAAGGCGCATTCGGCCGGCATCGAGCTCGAGCTCAGCGCGCGGCCGACGGACGCCCTCTACCTGTCCCTGGCCGGCAGCTACCTGCAGTCGGAGTTCGACTCCACGGTCATTGATGCCACCGGCGCGGTGCTTGGCGGCGTCGAAAAGGGCAACCGCCTGCCGTCGGTGCCGGAAATCCAGCTGGCGGTGTCGGCTACCTACACCGTTCCCGTGCACCTCTTCGGCTCGGAAGAGGCCTATTTCTCGGGATCTTTGCAGCATGTCGGCGACCGCTACACGCAGCCGGGCGACCAGGTCCCGGGTGCGGGCGACTTCGCGTCGGGGCTGCCGTTCGGCGGAGCGAGCGGTGACGACGTGACGAGCCTCAACCTGAAGCTGCAGTCCTACGAGCTGCTGAACCTGAGCGCGGGCCTGGTGTTCGACTCGTGGGAAGCGATCGTCTACGTGAACAACGTGACTGACGAGAACGTGAACCTGTCCTTCGATCGCGAGCGCGGCGGCCGGGCCAGGCTTGGCTTCCATACCAATGAGCCGCGGACCGTGGGCCTGACGCTGCGCGCCAGGTTCTGAGACGGGACGGCGTCGGGCGGTGCACCCGGCGCCGGAGGCTCACGCTGCCGGGGCGCGCAAGGTCACGTTGCGCGCCCCGCTTCGCGTCGACTCAGCGCAGCGGCCGCGGCGCGGAAAACGTGCCCGGTGCAGCGGGCGACTGGAACATCACCTGGCAGCCGTCCTCGCCGGCAAACCCGACCAGGTCGATCGCGCCGTCGCCGTTGAGGTCGCCCGCAGCCACTCTACTGACCGCGACCGGCATGTCGTGGACGGTGGTCAGCGCATACATGCCGCCGCCCGCCTGCGTGAACAGGTTGATGCGTGATTCCACGCTGGACGGTGAGCCGACCGGAAAGAATCCCCCGACGGCGGCGTCCGGCCGGCCGTCACGGTTGAGGTCGGCGAAGACCGCGTCGTCTAGTCCGCGCAGGCCCGTGAGCCACGTGTCGGCCTTGGCGGTGAAGGTTCCCGGCGCCGCGGCCTGCCGCAGCACCGTCAGGGTGGACGTGTAGCTGCTGCTGTAGGGGGTCAGGTAGACCAGCAGGTCCTGCGCGCCGTCGCCGTCGTAGTCGTCGACGGCCATGCGAGCGACATTCAGCCCGGTCTGCGATGCCAGCGTCACCATGGGGCCCAGGTCGCCATTGGGCAACTGCGGCCAGTAGCCCAGGGCGTTGGTCGGAGGATTGGCGCCGCCGCCCGCGGTCAGGACCGGCCCGGCCAGGTCCGGGCGCTGGTCCTGGTTGAGGTCTCCGGCGACCATGTATGAGCCGCGGCCGGGCATGGCGAGCGTCACGCCGGGCTGGAATTCACCGGGCCTCGAGGGATCCTGGTAGAGGATCAGGGCGGCCGCGTCGTCCCCGGCGCCGGGCAGCGCGATGTCCGCTGCGCCGTCGCCGTTCAGGTCGGCCACGGCCGCGTTGTAGCTGCGGACGTCCGCGGACAGCTGCACGGGTGTCCTGAACTGCCCGCGATTGTTCGAGTCCTGCAGCAGCATCCAGGCGGCGTGCGCGCTCGGGTCGGTGACGACCAGGTCCGGCGCCGAGTCACCGTCGATGTCCGCAATGACGAAATGCCAGGGGTAGTAGCCCACGAGGTGAACTTCGGCCGCGGCGAACGCGCCCGGCGTCCGCTGCCGATAGACGAGCAGGCGCCCCTGCCGGTTGGTCTCGCTGGTGGACAGCTGCTCGAGGGTCAGCACGTCCATGCGTCCGTCGCCGTCGATGTCGACGACCGCCACGTCCGTCGGCACCGTCAGCGGAAAGAGCCAGTCCAGGTCGTCGCCACCCCCGAGGCTGATGCCGTTACCGCCGCAAGCGGCCAGACCGACGGCGAGAAACAACCCTGATATGAGACGCGTATACACGGAGCCTCCTGTTGTGCCCAGGCTCGCGCGTCATCCCTGGCGCGCAGGCGCCGATGGGTTCGTCTGCCGATTGTCTGCCACTGTCGGTGGCTGGCAATACGTGGATGTGGAGACGTCGCGAGCCGCGCCGTAGCGGCGGTTGCTACACTGGACCGAGACATGGGGGGCAAGACATGGCGGACGGCACGGCAGTCGGTTCGGTGGAGGAACTTTGGCGGTTCCCGGTCAAGTCCATGCAGGGCGAACGGCTCCAGCGGGCGGAGCTGACCGATCGGGGACTGGTGGGCGACCGGTCCTACGGGCTCATCGATGCGGCGACCGGAAAGGCCGCCAGTGCCAAGAAACTGCAGGATTTCCCCGGCCTGCTGGGCTTCAAAGCCACGTTCGTCGAGGAGCCGCAGGCGGGCCGCGACCCGCCCGCCGTGCGGATCGAGCTGCCGGACGGCACGGCGGTGACGAGCGACTCGGGCGATGCCGACCGCGTGCTGTCCGCGTGGTTCAAGCGTGACGTCAGGCTGGGGCGGGCCGCCGCGGTGCCGGCCACGCCGCGCAGGGGCCGCGCCGACATCGAAGGCCTGGTGTCGGCCGGTTCGCTCCTCGACGCCTTTCCAGTGTCGTTGATCACGACCTCGACCCTGTTCAGCTTGTGCGAGCTGCAGCCCGGGAGCCGCTTCGATCCGCGGCGATTTCGCATGAACCTGGTCCGGGGCACGCGGGAGCCGGGGTTCCTGGAGAACGGCTGGGTGGGTCGGGCGCTAGAAGTCGGCGAAGGGCTCCGGCTTGGCGTCACCATGCTGGATCCGCGCTGCGTGATGACCACGCTGCCGCAGGACGACCTGCCGGAGGACGCCGGGATCCTGCGCACGCTTACCCAGCACAATCGCCACCAGGTCGCCGATCTCGGCCGGCTGCCCTGCGCGGGCGTATACGCGGTGGTCACGACGCCGGGAACGGTCCGGGTCGGCGATCGCGTGGAACTCGGCTGAGAAGCAGCGGATCCGGCGCGCCGGGTGCGCCGGCCAACCCGCCGCCGCCCCCGGGCGCGATGGCTCGCGCGACCGGCCTTCCGTCAGTCAAACTGTGCGCCCCGGGACTCCCTGCAAGGTGGCGTGAAATGAAGTTCGTGGCGCTGGCGGGCGTGTTGGCACTGGCCTCAGTGCCGGCGCAGGCGGAATCCGATGCGGAGGCCGCGTTTCGCGCCGCCAAGGCCTGGACGGTCCGGATCCAGGCGGAGCGCGCGGTGTCGTTCGTCGAGGACGAGCCCGGCGCGTTCCAGGGCGCGGGCTTCGTGGTCGATGCCGCCCGTGGCTGGATCCTGACCAACGCCCATGTCGCCGGCCGCTCGCCGACCAGCCTGAAGGTGGCGTTCGAGGGCGGCAAGCTGATCCCGGCGGAGCGGGTGTACGTGGACCCGTACCTCGACGTGGCCGTGATCAGCTACATGCCGGCGCGGCTGAAGAAGACGCCGCCGGAGCCGACCCTCGAATGCGACGTCGTGCCGCCGGTCGGCCATCCGGTCGGCGCCTTCGGTCACCCCTGGGGCTTCCGCTTCACGGGCACGCGCGGTATCGCCTCCGCCGTCAGCTCGCGGTTCGGGGCCGACATGCTGCAGACCGACGCACCGATCAACGCCGGCAATTCGGGCGGACCGCTGCTCAGCCTGGAGACGGGCCGCGTGATCGGCATCAGCGCGGCCAAGATCGCCGATGCGGAGGTCGAGGGGCTCTCCTTCGCGGTGCCCATGCCCTACGCCTGCACGATCGTGAATCTCCTGAAGGCGCGCCGGGATCCGTCGCCGCCGGTCGGCCGCATCGACTTCGCGATCGACGAGAACGACGAGCGCTCGCTGTACGTGGCGAATACCCGGCTGGAAACCTCGGGCATCGACCTGCGCGTGGGCGACGAGATCGTCGCCGTGGGGGAGCGTCCGGTGCAGACGCCGACGCAGTTCATCGACGCCGCCCGCGGGAACCTGGACGACCTGGCGCTCACGGTCCGCCGCGACGGCCGTCAGGTCCGGGTGCGCGGCCGGATCCCGGCGGCCGCGAAGGTCATCGAGCGCCGCGGCCTGTGGATCGACGGGGCGCTGTTCGCGCCGGTGGGCGACTTCTACGCCGGCTGGCTGAAGGACGGCAACGGCTTGATGGTGCATCACGTCGAGGAGGCGTCGGAGGCGGCCGCCGTCGGGTTGCGGTACTTCGACGTCATCGAGCGCGCC